>JAQSDT010000717.1 GCA_029946075.1 bacterium
GTGCCGGGATGTCGTCCAGCGCGGTCTCAACGGGCAAAAGCGCGTCGGCGAGGCTTCCCTCGCCCGACGCGGCTCTATTGCATAAAGCCTCCAACTGTTCCAGCGGAATCATATCCGCCTCGCGGAATGGACCGACCAGGGTCCGCCGCAGGGCACAGATATGGCCGAAACAGCCCAGAATCCGGCCGATATCGCGGGCCAGCGCCCGGACATAGGTTCCCTTGCCGCACTCGGCCTCGAACACGGATTGGCCGTTATCTCCATGTTCCACAAGGGTTAATTCGTGAATCTCGACCGGGCGGGGCTTCAATTCGACGGTTTCGCCGTCCCGCGCCAGATCGTAGGCGCGCTCGCCCTGAACCTTGATGGCCGAATATTGCGGCGGGATCTGCTCGATCACGCCGGTGAAGCGCGGCAACAGCGCCCGGATAGCCTCGGCCGTCGGCCGCTGCTCGCTGGTGTGGGTGACGCGGCCCTCAGTGTCGTCGGTGTCGCGTTCCTCGCCCCAGGCGACCGTGAAGCGGTAGCGCTTGCGGCCGTCCATCACGAACGGGACGGTCTTGGTGGCCTCGCCGAGCGCGATCGGCAGGCCGCCGGATGCCAGGGGATCGAGCGTGCCGGCATGGCCGGCGCGCTTGGCCTGGAACAGGCGCTTGAGCACGGCGACCGCGTGTGTCGAGGTCATCCCGATCGGCTTGTCGAGAATCACCCAGCCATGGACGTCGCGCTTGTCACGGCGCGGCTGGTTGTTTTGCTTCTGCTTGCCCTGACGCGGGTCATTGTTGCCGCGGCGTTCGCTGCCGCCATCGCTGCGCGCATCGGAAAAAATATTTTTCGATGCGTCGTGCGAATCGGCCGTTTGCTGCTCGATCGCGTGATCGGTGGTCGTCGGAATCATCAATTGTCGTCCGAATCGGGTGCGAGGTCGCGTTGCACCGCAGGTGTTCTCAGTAATTTCTCGATCCGTTCCGCTTCGTCGAATCGCTCGTCGGTGCGGAAGCGGAGATCAGGCGCAAATTTCAGGTTAACGCGGTGAGCAATCTCGCCGCGCAGGAATTTCTTGTTGCGCTCCAGCGCCGCGAGCACGATTTCGGTATCGCGGCCGCCGAGCGGCATCACGTAAATCGTCGCGAGTTTCAGGTCCGGCGACATCCGCACCTCGGGAACGGTGATGATGTGGCCTTCGAGATCGGGGTCGTGCACGTTACCCTGCGACAGAATATCGGCGACCGCATGGCGCACGGTCTCGCCGACGCGCAATTGACGTTGCGATCCGCCGGGAGCGGAACTCTTGCCGTGATGCTTAGGCATGTCGAAAATCCCAATTGTCGTCATCACCCGCTAAAAAAGCGGGTGATCCGGTATTCCGTGCTCAAAGTTAGTTGCGGTGACTGCCGGATGCCTCGCCGGGTGCGCAATTGCGCACCAGGCTGGGCATGACGGTCTGGCTTAAAGATCCCGAGCTCTGCGCAAGATTTGGACTTACAGAGAGCGCTGGATCGTCTCCACGCGATAACACTCGATGACGTCGCCAGGACGCATGTCGCCGTAATTCTCGAACGCCATACCGCATTCCTGGCCGGACTGAACTTCCTTCACTTCGTCCTTGAAGCGCTTCAGCGTCGAGAGCTTGCCTTCGTGAACGACGACGTTGTCGCGGATCAGGCGCACATTGGCGCCGCGTTCCACGGTGCCGTCGGTGACGCGGCAGCCGGCGACCTTGCCGACCTTGGAAATGTTGAACACTTCCAGGATCTGGGCGTTGCCGAGCATGGTTTCGCGCAGCGTCGGCGCGAGCAGGCCGGACATCGCCTTTTTGATGTCGTCGACGAGATCGTAGATGATGTTGTAGTAGCGGATTTCGATGCCGTTGCGCTTGGCGGCGGCAGCGGCTTCCTTGTTGGCGCGGACGGAAAAGCCGATGATCGCGGCGTTGAAACCTTCCGCCAGCGTGACGTCGGATTCCGAAATGCCGCCGACGCCGGCATGCAGGATGCGGGCGGCGACCTCGTCGGTGCCGAGCTTCTCGAGCGAACCCAGAATGGCTTCGAGCGAGCCCTGCACGTCGGCCTTCACGATCAGCGGGAATTCCTTGCGGCCCGCGGTCTTGAGCTGCGACATCATCTGCTCGAGCGAACCGCGCATGCCGGAGATCGAGGCGGCGGCGTTCTCGCGCTTCTGGTGGGCACGGTAGCTCGTGACCTGACGGGCGCGGGCTTCGTTCTCGACGACAGCGAGGCGGTCACCGGCTTCCGGCGGACCGTTGAAGCCGAGCACCTCGACCGGCACCGAAGGTCCGGCTTCGGCGATGTTGTCGCCCTGGTCGGAAATCAGCGCGCGGACGCGGCCCATTTCGGCGCCGGCCACGATGATGTCGCCGACCTTGAGCGTGCCGCGCTGAACCAGCACGGTGGCAACCGGTCCGCGGCCGCGATCGAGCTTGGCTTCGATCACGGTGCCTTCGGCGGGGCGTTCCGAATTGGTCTTGAGGTCGAGCAGTTCGGCCTGCAGCGCGATCATCTCGAGCAGCTTGTCGAGATTGGTCTTGTTCTTGGCGGATACCTCGACGTCGACGACGTCGCCGCCGAAGGATTCGACCTGAACTTCGTGCTGCAGCAGTTCGGTGCGCACGCGCTCGGCCTTGGCGTCCGGCTTGTCGATCTTGTTGATCGCCACGATCATCGGCACCTTCGCCGCCTTGGCGTGGTTGATCGCTTCGATCGTCTGCGGCATGACGCCGTCATCGGCCGCCACCACCAGGATCACGATATCGGTGACCTTGGCGCCGCGCGCCCTCATCGCGGTGAACGCGGCGTGGCCGGGGGTGTCGATGAAGGTGATCTTCTTGCCGCTTTCCGGCGAGGTCACCTGATAGGCGCCGATATGCTGGGTGATGCCGCCGGCTTCGCCGGACACCACGTTGGCGTGGCGCAGCGCGTCGAGCAGCGAGGTCTTGCCGTGGTCGACGTGGCCCATCACGGTCACGACCGGCGAACGCGGCTCGGTATCGGTGGAATCGTCGACGACGTCGAACAGGCCTTCTTCCACGTCCGACGCGGCGACGCGCTTGACGGAATGGCCCATTTCCTCGGCGATCAGCTGCGCGGTGTCGGCGTCGATCACGTCGGTGATCTTGTGCATCGCGCCCTGCTTCATCAGCAGGCGGATAACGTCGACCGCGCGCTCGGTCATGCGGTTGGCGAGTTCCTGGATCGTGATCGCTTCCGGGATCGTCACTTCGCGAACGATCTTTTCCTTCGGCTCGTTCGACGCATGACCCTTCAGGCGCTGGGTGCGGCGGCGGAACGAGGCGATCGAACGCTCGCGCACGTCGTCGGCGTTGAGCGCGGTCACCAGCGTCAGTCGGCCGCGTTCCTTCTGGGGACCGGGCTTCTGGGTGGGCTTGGGGGCGACCACGGGACGCGCGGCGCCGCCGGGGCCACGGCGAATCGTGCGCGGCGCTTCATCATCGTCGGAGCCGTCGGAGGCAACGCCGGGGGCGCGCGCAGCAGGCGCGGCAGGCGATGCCGGCCGGGCGCCGCCCGGACGGGCTGTGGCCGGGCGGGTCGTGACCGTTCCCGGACGTCCGGGAGCAGCCGCGGCGCCGGCCGCCTTGGCCTCGGCTTCGCCGAAACGCTTCTTGGCTTCGACTTCGGCCTTGCGCTTGGCTTCCTCTTCGATGCGATGACGCTCTTCCTCGGCCTTGCGGCGGGCTTCGGCGGCTTCGCGTTCGGCCTGCTCGATGCCTTCCTTGCTGGAGCGGCGCTTGGCTTCTTCCTCGGCAAGGCGGCGCTCTTCGATTTCGCGCACCTTGGCGTCGGCCAGCGCGCTGGCGCGGGCGGAGCGCTCGTCTTCCGTCAGCGTGCGCAACACCACGCCGGAGCCGCTGCGCGGCGCGGCAGGCGCCGGGCGGGAGGGCGCGGGCTTGGCGGGGGCTGCCGGCGCGACCTTGGCGACGACGGGCTCGGGCGCATGCGTCTCGGTGACGGGTCCATCGCCGCCGACGCGGCGCTTGCCGCGCTTCTCGACCACGACCTGCTTGGTCCGGCCATGGCTGAAGCTCTGGCGGACAGTGCCCGTCTCGACGCGCGGCTTGAGCGTCAAGGTCTTGCTCGGGACACTCAAAGTCTTGTCGCCAGGCGATTTGGTATCAACCATTCAGCAGTCCTAATCTCGTTACGGTGTGCGGCATCCGCACAATCATTGAAGCAAGTCTTCGCAAGCAGTTGTCGTCAGTCTGAATTTCTGGCCGCATCGGCGGTCTTGTCGTCATCGGCCAGCCGGTATCGAACCAGGATCTGGCAGCGCGACAGGAACGTCTTGCTCGCCGGGCCCGCGAGCAGGGCAGCATGTATCACATTTGACCGGCCCAGTGCCAAATCCAATTCTTCCGACGTTAAAACCGTAACGATCGGGAAATCCCGCGATTCACCACTATTTCGGCTTCTCTGCCCGGCGATCGCGTCCAATTTGCGGATTCCGTCGGCGGCGCCGTCCGAAGCGTGGATCAGGCCCTCGGCCTTGCCCTGTTCCAGGGCACCCTCGACCTTGGCAAAGCCGGAAACCACCTGGCCGGCCTTGGCCAGCATGGCCAGCGCCTCGGTCGCACTACGGACCAGCAGGGCCTCGGTATCGGCAGGCAGGGTGGCCGCGGCGCGAACCTCGCGCTTGAACCCCTTGCCGAATTGGTGACGCCGCACGGCTTCCGCAACGGTCCGGCGCGAGGCCGTGACCCACAGCCCGCGGCCGGGCAGCTTGCGTTTCAGGTCGGGAACGACATCGCCCTGGGGCGACACCACGAACCGGATCAGTTCGTCGATCGGCCGTACCTCGCGGCTGACCGCGCACATCCGCATGGTCGCGGACCTGTCGGTCCGCGGTCCATTGTCGAGATCGGGGTCGGCCAAAGCGAGCATGCCTGTTCAAGTACTCCGCTCATCTGCGCGACGACTGCGCGCAGATGCATTCTCCGGCGATGCGGAACGTCCGCATCACGCCGTCTGTTCTTCGGTGGCTTCCGCCGCCGCCGCAGCCGCCGCCGTCTGCCTGGCGAGGTCTTCGGCGGTGATCCAGCCGGCAATGACGCGCGCCTGCATGATCATGGCTTCCGCGTCTTCACGCGAAATCTCGTTGGCGTCGAGGATGCCCGGGTGCTTGGTCGGCTCGGAGCCTTCCTTGCGCTCGGTCCAGCCGACCAGGTCGTCGGTGGCGCAGCCGGCGAGGTCTTCGACGGTCTTGATGTCGTTCTCGCCGAACTTCACCAGCATCTTCGAGGTCACACCGGGGACCTCCTTCATCGCATCGTCCACACCGAGCTCCTTACGCTTGTTTTCCAGCTCTGTTTCGAGCTGTTCCAGATATTCCCGCGCACGGCTCTGCAGCTCGTTGGCGGTCTCCTCGTCGAAACCTTCGATCCCGGCGAGTTCCTTGACGTCGACCAGCGCGAGTTCTTCCACCGACGTGAAGCCTTCCGAGGCCAGCAACTGACCGACGACCTCGTCGACGTTCAGCGCCTCCATGAACACCCGCGTCGAGTTCTCGAAATCGGCCTGGCGGCGCTCGGATTCTTCCTGCTCGGTGAGGATGTCGATATCCCAGCCGGTGAGCTGCGAGGCGAGGCGGACGTTCTGGCCGCGGCGGCCGATCGCCAGCGACAGCTGGTTGTTGGTGTCGGGAACCACGACCTCGATGCGCTCGCGGTCTTCGTCGATCACGACCTTGGCGACTTCAGCGGGCGCCAGCGCGTTGACGACGAAGGTCGCAATATCGGGCGACCACGGAATGATGTCGATCTTCTCGCCCTGCAGTTCGTTCACCACGGCCTGCACGCGCGAGCCGCGCATGCCGACGCAGGCGCCGACCGGATCCACCGAGGAATCCCGGGAAATAACGCCGATTTTCGCACGCGAACCGGGATCGCGGGCCACCGCCTTGATCTCGACGATGCCGTCATAGATCTCCGGCACTTCCTGCGCGAACAGCTTGGCCATGAACTGCGGATGGGTGCGGGACAGGAAAATCTGCGGGCCGCGGGTTTCGCGGCGGACGTCGAAGATGTAGGCGCGGACGCGGTCGCCGTTGCGGAACACTTCGCGCGGCAGCATCTCGTCGCGGCGGACGATGGCTTCACCGCGGCCGAGGTCGACGATCACGCTGCCATATTCGACGCGCTTGACGATGCCGTTGACGATTTCGCCGATGCGGTCCTTGAATTCCTGGTATTGCCGGTCGCGCTCGGCCTCGCGCACCTTCTGCACGATCACCTGCTTGGCGGATTGTGCGGCGATGCGGCCGTATTCCAGCGGCGGCAGGGTGTCGGCGATGGTGTCGCCGACCTGGGCGCCCGGATTGGCGCGTTGCGCATCCGCCAGCGAAATCTGGTTCGAGGAGTTCTCGACCTGCTCGACGACCAGCATGTGGCGCGACAGCCGAAGCTCGCCCTTCTTGGCGTCGATTTCGGCGTGAACGTCGGTCTCGCTGCCGTAACGGGCGCGGGCGGCCTTGGCGATGGCGTCTTCCATCGCGGCGATCACGATGCTGCGGTCGATCGACTTTTCGCGGGCGACCGCGTCGGCGATCTGCAGCAGCTCGAGTTTGTTGGCGCTGACGGCCATGGCCTAGTCTCCTTCAGTAGGATCGATATCGCCCCGGCGCAGTCTTTCTGCGGCGAGACGGTGTTTCTTGGTGTTGGTCGGCTCGGGCTTCTTGGACTCGAGCTTCTTGCCGGGCTTCGGCTTCGGTTTGTTGCTCTTGGCCGGGTCGCTCTTCCTGGCATGCGGCGGCGGCGGTGGCGCCAGACCGAGACTCTGCTTGAGTTCGCGCTCGGCCTGCTTGCCGCGCCGCATCGATTCGGCGATCAGCTCGTCGGTCAGCACCAGGCGCGCATCGGAGATGTCTTCCATCACCAGCAGCACCTCGGCATCTTCATCGCCGCGGACGTCGTCGCGCTGCAGCCGCACGGCGTCACCCTCGCAGCCGGCGAGGATGCCGCGAAACCGCTTGCGGCCCTGATGGGCGACCGCCATCTCGACCTTGACGAGATGACCGGTGTAGCGCTCGAAATCGGTCCGGCGCACCAGCGGACGATCGATGCCCGGCGACGAAATCTCGAGGCGATAGGCGCGTTCGATCGGATCGGCGACGTCGAGCACCGGCGACAGCGCGCGCGAAATCGCCTCGCAATCCTCGATCAGCATGGTGCCGTCAGGCCGTTCCGCCATGATCTGCACGGTGCAGCCGGCCTCGCCCGAAATCTTGATCCGGACCAGCCGGTAGCCCATGCCCTGCAGGACCGGCCCGGCGACGGCCGACACCCGCGCCGCCACGCCCGGCTCGACGACGAGACGGGGCTCGGCGAGCAGGTCGGCATCCACGGAACCGGTAGTTGGATCGGTCATGTCCAGGGTCAAAAGTATCTTTACTTGCAAGGGCTTAGGCAAAGGCCTAGGGCTTCTCAATGACGATCCGGCCGGTTCCCTGAACAGCCCCGCGACGCCCTTCTGGGCTGGGCTCGTTCAGGTAATAAAAAAGAGCGGGTCCGGGAGGGCCCACTCTCAATACCCGATCGTATGAGAACCATAAGTTGCCGCGGATATAGCGGTTTTTCCCCAATCCGACAAGGCCCGCTATTCCGTTAAGAGCGATTTTGCCACGCTTGGAGCGGGTGTCCGGAATCTAACCCTTCATTCACGAACCCCGCCTAGATTTCCGGAAAACCGGCCAAAACGACCGGTTTTGGACAGGTTTATGACAAGCGCGCCATCGTTGATCCCGGAACTTGACGACATCGTCCGGCGTGGCGACCCGCAGCGCCGTGCCGACGCCGCGCGCCGCATCAGCGAATTATTTCTGGCGGGCGCGGCCGGCTTCGGCTCCGATCACGTCGATCTGTTCGATGGCGTCCTGACCAGCCTCGTCCCGCATTCCGATCTGGCCGAGCGTATCGATCTGGCCGAGCGGCTGTCGCTGATTCAAAACGCGCCGCGTGGTCTGGTCGGCCAGCTCGCCCATGAAGATGAAATCGCCATTGCCGGGCCGTTGCTGCGGCGCTCTCCCGTCATCGACGAAAAGATGCTGGTCGAGATCGCTTCCGAAAAGGGCCAGGGCCATCTGCTGGCGATGACCGAGCGGCCGACGCTGTCGCCCGATCTCACCGACGTGCTCGTCGGCCGCGGCGACCAGGCCGTGGTGCGGCGCGCCGCCGGCAATGCCGGCGCCGCCTTCTCGACATCAGGCTATTCGACATTGATCCAGCGTGCCAGCCAGGACGGCGTGCTCACCATCCGGCTCGGCCAGCGCAACGATCTGTCGCCCGACCAGTTGAAGACGCTGCTGTCCGGCTCCATCGACGTCGTTCGCCGCCGCCTCTATCTGAACGTGCCGCCGGAGCGGCAGAACGCCATCAAGCAGGTGATGAACGTCATCAATGCTCCGACGGCGCGAACCGTACGGCGGAATTTCGACCCGGCGCAGCGCACCGTACTCAGGCTGAACCGCGAGGGCGCGCTCGGCGAAGCCGCGTTGCTGAACTTCGCGCGGGCCTTCAAATACGAGGAAGCGATCGTCACGCTGTCGGCGATGACCGGCATCAAGCTCGATACGCTCGATCGCCTCGTCAGCGGCGACCGCGACGATCCGATCCTGATCGCCGGCAAGACCATCAACCTCGAATGGGCGACCGTCCGCGCGCTGATCCTGCTTCGTAACGGCTCGAATCGCGCGTCGCCTGCCGACATCGAGAACGCGCGGCTGAATTACGCGCGCCTGATGCCCGCGACGGCCCAGCGCGTCGTCCAGTTCTGGAAGACGCGGTAACCGGCCTCGCTGGCCACAATCCGAAATTGCTCCCAAACCTCAAAGCGGCGCGCTATGCTCGCCGCACAGAGAAACGTGAAGCCCACAAGGGCTCGAGGGAGATCGAAATGCTGACGGAGACCGACGTTCAATCGCACGCGGACCGGATCCGCGACGACGGCTACACCGTCATCGAAGGCGCTGCGAGCGCCGATCTGGTCGAGGGGTTGAAGCTGGCGCTGGAGCGCACCGAGCGCGAGCACAAGCTCGGTCCGGCCAGGACGTCGTTCGAAGGCTTCAAGACCGTCCGCATCAACAACCTGCTCACCTATGACGATCTGTTCTGGGAAGTGCCGCTGCACGAGAACGTGCTGCCGGTGGTCGAGCGCGTGCTCGACAAGGAATGCCTGCTGTCGTCGTTCTGCTCGCTGGTGCTGGGCCCCGGCCAGGAAGCGCAGCCGATCCACGAGGATACGCAGCTGATTCCGCTGCCGCGTCCGCATATTCCGATTACGCTGAACGCGATCTGGGCGCTGTCGGATTTCCGCGACGACAATGGCGCGACGCGGATCGTGCCGGGCAGCCACAAATATCCGTCGTCGCCGGAATACGGCAAGGACTACGACGCGGTCACCGCGACGATGAAGGCCGGCAGCGTGATGCTGTTCGACAGCGCGCTGTGGCACGGCGGCGGCGCCAACAATTCCGATGGCCGCCGCTTCGCATTCTCCTGCGCCTATTGCTGGGGCTGGATGCGGCAGCAGGAAAACCTGCAACTCGGTATCCCCCTGGAAACCGCAAAGCGCTTTCCGCGGCGGCTGCAGGAACTATGCGGCTACAGCGTCTACAAGGGACAGTTCGGCCACATCGACAACCACGATCCGATCGAACTGCTCGGCCGCGAGCGCGGCAAGCGCATGGTGTGGGAAGCCACCGACGCGCGAAAGGCGCGGGTGATGGGCGAGGCGGTGAAGGGGTAATCCCGTGCGCCATTCCGGCGCCGGCACCCTCAAATAATTCCCCGGGGCAGGTCGGGTCCGCCGGAATCCGTTCGTCATATGACGAGGCCGGATGTTCCGGCCACGCCGATCGCCCTGTCCCGAAGGAGTTCCCGTGCCCAGGCTTCGCATCCACGGCTTTTCCGTTTCAGTCGACGGCTACGGCGCCGGTCCCGATCAGAACCTCGAAAATCCGCTTGGCGTCGGCGGCATGGCGCTGCACGAATGGGCGTTCGCGACCCGAACCTTTCAGCAAATGCTCGGCAAGGATGGGGGCACGACCGGGACGGACGACAGTTTCATCGCGCGTGGCTTCGAGAACATCGGTGCGTGGATCATGGGCAGAAACATGTTCGGGCCGGTTCGAGGCCCCTGGCCCGATGATAGCTGGCGCGGCTGGTGGGGAGATAATCCCGTCTATCATGTTCCGGTTTTCGTGCTCACCAGCCATCCGCGGGAATCGATCGAGATGGAGGGCGGCACGACGTTCCACTTTATCACCGACGGCATCCACGCGGCCCTCGATCGGGCCGCCACCGCGGCGAACGGCCGGGACGTCAGGGTTGGCGGTGGCGTGGCTACGGTTAGGCAATATCTGCGCGCTGGCCTTGTCGACGAAATGCACCTGGCCGTCTCGCCGGTTCTTCTCGGTTCGGGCGAACATCTGCTCGGCGGATTCGACCTGCCCGGGTCAGGCTATCGTGTTACCGAACATGCGATGACCCCGAACGCTGCGCATGTTGTCGTCGCCAGGTAGTCATGAACGACCGCTACCCCGCTCGGCGAAACCGCAAATACGCTGCCACGCGCCCCTCGCGTTCGGCCTTCCGCCCGTAGCGCGTCATGGTGTAGCCGTCCCACGGTTGTCGCCAGTCGGCGGCGCGCTCGGCCAGCCAGAAGAAATCCGGACTGCGCAGCAGATGCGCCAATGTCCAGGCGCAGTAATCGTCGATGTCGCTGACGAAACGAAATTCGCCATCCGGCCTGATGATGCGCGCCATCGCGCCCACTGTGGCGTCCTGCACGAAGCGCCGCTTCCAGTGCCGCCGCTTCGGCCAGGGATCGGGATGGATCAGGTCGATCCGCGCCAGCGATTGCGGCGGCGCCCAGGCCAGCAATTCGGCGGCGTCACCGGCATAGAGCCTGATATTGCCGATGTTGTGCGCCTCGATCTGCGTCAGGATCTTGGCCATGCCGTTGACATAGGGCTCGCAGCCGATGAAGCCGATCTGCGGATACGCCTGCGCTTCCGCGATCAGATGTTCGCCGCCGCCAAACCCGATCTCCAGCCTGACATCGCTGATGTCGCCCTCGAACAATTCGGTGAGGCGCTCCGGCGCCGGCGTCGAGATGTCCAGCGCCAGATGCGGCAGCAGATTGCCGATCAGATCCGCCTGGTGGATGCGAAGCTTGTGCCCCTTGCGGCGGCCGAAGAACGAGCCGCGCGAATGCGCGATACCGCCGTCTTCCGGCGGCGCGTCGGGATCGTCGATATCGTGCGGCGCCGTCGTCATCGCAGCGTCTGGTACAACCGGTACAGCAGCCGCGCCCGCGGCTCGATCGAGGAGACGTACATCTGCTCGTAATGCGTGTGCGCGCCCTGGCCGTCGACGCCGAGCCCGTCGAGGGTTGCGGTATGCGGCGCGGTGAAATTGCCGTCGGAGCCGCCGCCGGTGAACGTGTCGATCAGCTCGAAGCCGATTTCGGCCGCGATCGTTTTGGCGTGTTCGTAGAGCGCGGCGCCGGAATTGCTCTTTTCATAAGGCGGACGATTGAGTTCGCCGACGACGCGAACGCTGACGCCTTCGGTGCGCGATTTGAGGCCCAGGATTTTTGCGGCGAGTTCGTCCGCATCGGCCAGCGTCGGCACGCGCAGATCGACCTCGGCATAGGCTTCCTCGGCGATCACGTTCGGCCTTGTGCCGCCGCGGACGACGCCGACATTCACTGTGATGCCGCGCTTGAGATCGTTCATCGCTTCCAGCGCGCCGATGACATGGCCGAGTTCGCGGATCGCGCTGCGGCCGTCCTCGGGCCGCGTGCCCGCGTGCGAGGGTACGCCCTTGATGAAGACCTCGAAGCGTCCGACGCCCTTGCGACCGGTGACGATTTTTCCACCGTCGCGCGCCGGTTCGGTGACCAGCACGTATTTCGCCTTGCGACCCTCGCTCTCGATCAGCGCGCGCGAGGTCGGGCTGCCGATTTCCTCGTCGGACACGTAGAGCTGGGTGATGCCGAGCGGCGGCCGCGCGCCGTCGGCGCAGACCTGGCGGAACGCGTGATAGGCCAGATAGGCACCGCCCTTCATGTCGTAGATGCCGGGACCGAAGACACTGTCGCCGTCGATCCTGAAGGGCAGTCGTTCGATGAATCCCAGGGGATGCACGGTGTCGAGGTGACTCAGCACCAGGATTCCCGGTGTATCGAGTCCCCACGAGGAGCGCGCGATCAGATGATCGCCGCAGCCGGAATGTCCGGCGATGCGCTCCACCGTGGCCGGCAGGCCGCGATAGCCCTCGGCGACGAGGTCGGCGAGCTTGTTGACCTGCTCCGGTGATTCCGTCGGCGTTTCGATCTCGACCCAGCGGCGAATGCCGTCGAGGATCGGTCCGGAATCGAATGGATTTGAAGTCGTCATCGGCACAACATTTTCTGCGAAGTGGAATTTCGCCGGATGTCATGCGCTCGCGCCGGTTGGCGCGTCAATCGATATCTCGCTCGGTGCACGACCCGGACAAGCGGCGATCCGCTCTCCGGAGTGATCACACCGATTGCGGCCGAGATCAACGCTGGTCAGGACCGTTGACTGCCGCAATCCCGATTGCGGCCGAGATCAACGCTGGTCAGGACCGTTGACTGCCGCAATCTGTTCGACCAGTTCGACGATCGAGCGGCGCATCTTGGCGTCGCCGATGCGTGTGAAGGCGCGCGTCAGCGCGAGACCTTCGGAAGTGGCGAGAAAATCGGAGACATAGGCGGGCGAAGAGCCCTCGCCAAAACCTTCGCCATTCGCGATGCCGCTCGGGCCGCCGTCGAACAGAAACGACACCGGCACCTGCAGAATCTCGGAAATCTGCTGCAAACGGCTGGCGCCGACCCGATTGGTGCCCTTTTCGTACTTCTGGACCTGCTGGAAGGTGAGACCGAGCGCTTCGCCGAGCTTCTCCTGGCTCATGCCCAGCATGATGCGGCGCATACGCACGCGGCTTCCGACATATTTGTCGACCGGGTTTGGCGCTTTGGTGGACATCGTTGTCACTCCTGGGATTGCGCGCCGGGGAGAGACAAAACGAAAGCGGAGTTTGCCTCAGGCGCCGGTGCCATCAAATCCTGCTCGGAGGATCGGGTATGATTACGGACGATCTGAGCAATGCGATGACCGGTTTGTTGTTCTTGGTTCCATCCGCACAAAGCGAATTGCGGCGCTGATGTCAACTGGGGGAAACACGCATGCGCGCCGCCATCGGCGCGAATGTTTGGAAGTGTTCCAAATTCAGACTGAACGCTTAACCATGCGGCGGCGGATGACGAACAACAGTGCAACCGCGATCGTTATAGCGGCCGGAATATCGCCAAGGCGTGCATAAATTGTCGGCGGCAACGCCGTCGGCAGGGTGGCGTCGAGCACGCCTTCGATGCCGAGGCCGAGCCGTGCGACAATACGCCCCGAAGGATCGATCACCGCCGAAATGCCGGTGTTGGCGGCGCGCACCACCGGCAGCCCTTCCTCGATCGCGCGCATCCGCATCTGCTGCAAATGCTGGTAGGGGCCGGTCGAGTTTCCGAACCAGCCATCATTGGTCAAATTGATGATCCAGCCGGGGCGATCGCCGCGCTCCGTAATATTTCCGGGAAAGACCGCCTCGTAGCAGATCAGCGGCAGCGCGCGCGGCGCGTTCGGCACGTCCATCAGCTTGCGCCGCGTGCCCGGAATGAATCCACCCTGCACCCGCGTGAGCTGCACGAAGCCGAGCTTCTCCATCCAGTCCTGGAACGGAAGGAATTCGCCGAACGGCACCAGATGCAGCTTGTCGTAAACCGACAGCACGCCGCCGTCGTGATCGATGAGATAGATCGAATTATAGGCACGGGTGATGCGGGCGCCGGGCGGCCCGTCGGGTGCGCGCACCGAGCCCGTCATCAGCACGGTGCCCTTGGGCAGCAGCTCGGCGATCTGCGCCATCGCGTCGGCTTCGCGGGTCAGGAAGAACGGGAATGCCGATTCCGGCCAGATCAGGATCTGTGCGTCGCGCACGCCGGTGGATTGCGGCCCCGAAGCGCGGTCGGACAGACCGAGATATTTCTGCATCACCTCCGCCTTCGCGGCGTAATTGAACTTCACGTCCTGCTGAAGATTGGGCTGCATGATGCGCAGCTTGACCTTGGTCATCACCGTCGGCTGCAGCGACAGCCGCACCGCGCCGTACGCGACCATCGCAACCAGCAGCGCCAGCGCGGCGACCGGCGCGAGCCAGGGTTTGCGGCCGCGCGAGGTGCTGTCGATCAGCACGCCGGGGCTGGCGAAGATCGCCACGGCGAGGAACGTCATGCCCCACAGCCCGATCAGCGACGCCGTCTGCGCCAGCGCCAGCGGCTCCGACAGCGCATAGCCGAACGCATTCCACGGGAAGCCGGTGAACAGATGTCCGCGCAGCCATTCGGTCATCGTCAGGGCGATCGCGAGCGCCAGCACCCGCGAGGCATCCTTGGTCCAGATCAGCCGCGCCAGCGCGAAGCCGAGCGCGGGGAACAAGGCGAGATAGGCCGGCAGGCCCAGTATCGCGAACGGCATCAGCCAGGCGAAAGTCTGCGCATCGACCAGGAAGGCGTTGCTGATCCAGTACAGCCCGGGCACGAAATAACCGAGCCCGAACCAGTAGCCCGACATGGCCGCCGCCGGCACACCGCGCCATTTGCCGGCGGCCGCGCCGTCGATCAGCCAGATCAATACCGGAAACGTCACGAACAGCACCGGCCATGCATTGAACGGCGCCATCGCCAGCGCCGACAGCGCGCCCGCCACCAGCGCGATGGCCGCGCGCTTCCAGCCCCAGGCGAGGATGATCGCGAGTCCGGTCATCCGGAGTTTGTTGAGGGGCGTCACGGCGAGCCGGCTCCATCGCCCGTCGTTGGCGGCGAATTGTCATTGGCCTGCGGCGCGGCGGCATCGGGCGCGGTGTCGCGCCGGCTGCGTTCGCGCGTCGGGCGTTGCGGGGCGGGGCGTTCCTTGCGGACGGCGATGCGCAGCCGCTTGACCCGGCGCGGATCGGCGTCGAGCACCTCGATCTCGAAATGGCCGGGACCGGCGATCACTTCGCCGCGCAGCGGCAGCCGTCCGACCTGCGCCACCAGATAGCCGCCGAGCGTGGCGACTTCCTCGCCGGCCTCGCCGGTGTCGAATTCCTCGCCGATCATCTTGCGCGCGTCTTCGAGGCTGGCGCGGGCGT
>JAQSDT010000718.1 GCA_029946075.1 bacterium
GACGCCGCCGATCGGAGACATCGCGTGCGCGGCGTCGCCGATGCACAACAGCCCCGGCCGCGTCCATCGTTTCAGCCGGTTCACTGCGACTGTCAGCAGCTTGATGTCGTCCCAGCCCTTCACCTCGGAGAGGCCTGACCTGAGGATCGGCGCCATCCGCGCGATGTCGTCGAGCAGCACCGGCAATCCCCTCGCCCTGACCGCGTCGTATTGCCCCTTGGGAATGACGAACGCGCACTGCCAGTAATCGCCGCGGTCGAACGTCACCATCATCTTGCCGGGATCGACACGGGCAAACAGGTTCTCGCTTTCGTTCTCCCGCTTGCCGGCGCGAAACCACAGGATGTCCATCGGCGCGCCGATCTCCTCCAGTTCAAGTCCGGCGCTGTCGCGTAGCAGCGAGTGGCGGCCGTCGCAGGCAATCGTCAAATCGGCGTTGATATCGATGATGCCATCCGGCGTCTTCGCCTTCACCCCCGTGATGCGCTCGCCGTCGCGGATGAGCTCGAGCGCTTCCACGCTCATCATCACCTTGAGCGACGGAAACCGCTTGCCGCTCTCACGCAGGAAATTGAGAAAATCCCACTGCGGCATGAAGGCGATGAACGGATATTTGACATCGAGCCGCCCGAGATCGGCGATCCGTACGGATTGCCCGCCGAACATGCCGTCCATCCGCTGCAGGCGCTGATGCGGCAGTTTCAGAAAACCCTCGATCAATCCGAGTTCGTCCATCACCTGCAGCGTCGACGGATGCACGGTGTCGCCGCGAAAGTCGCGGAAGAAATCCGCATGCTTCTCCAGCACCACGACGTCGATGCCGGCGCGCCCGAGCAGATAGCCGAGCATCATGCCGGCGGGACCGCCGCCCACGATGCAGCAACGCACGTTCATGGTTGCTCCCAGTTCGTAGCTCGTAGGATAGGTGGAGCGAAGCGATACCCATCATCGATCAACATGCTCAGGGCATTGATGGGTATCGCTTCGCTCCACCCATCCTACGATTCACTACCTTCGAAAACTCTTGATCTCCGAGACGCTGCCGTCGCGGTAGGTCAGCTCCACCGAGACCGATTTGGTCGCAGGCGCCAGCTTGAGGTAGGGCGTCGCGTCATGCGGAATGACGCTGGGATCGCGCGGGTCGCACGGCGGCATTTTTAGCACCTTGTCGGGCACGGCACTGTCGATGCCGACGCGCACTTCGCGGATCGCGCAGCGATACGACATCAGGTGCGTGTAATAGACCAGCAGCCCGTTGAATTCGCGAAACGAGAGCCAGCTCGTCGAGGTCATGTCGAGAATCTTGCGCTGGTCGCGCTGCAGCGCCGCCTCGGGATCGAACCGGATCGGAAACGGGCCCTGCAGGTCGCCATTGGTATCGACATAGCGCAGCTGAATGGTGGCGGCCGGAGCGTCGGACGGCAGCTCGATCGAGGCGTTGGGCATCCGCTTGCGGGTACGCGGGTCGAGCGTATCCATGAAGCCGGTTTCGCGGAAATCGCCGGCCTCCCCCATTCGCCAGGAAATCCCCAGCGTCGGGTCGGCAATCGAGAACACCACGGTCCAGCCACCATTGTGGCGCGAGAACATCGCGATCGGCGCGTTGACGGCATCGTTCTGCGGCTGCAGACGTTGCACCGGTGGCAAGGCCGCCACCTTCTGCAACGGCTCGGCTGGCTTCGTCGCCGGTTCAGCCTGGCCCTTCGCCAACCCGTTCAGGAACACGTCGTCGACCATCTGGTCGAAATAGACCGGGATCTGCTTGTGGCGCACCGTCTCCGCCATTTCGCTGACCAGCCGCCGGGTGCGCTGCGCGACCTGCACGAGATTGGCGCCGGGCTGCGTCAGTTCCCTGGCGAAGGTGCGGGTGAACACCGAATTGGGATTGGCGTCGTCATTCGAGAGCCGGTCGAGCGCGGTCTGCCGCGGGCCGGCCGAGAAGATCGAGAACACCCCCTCCGGCAATTGCGTCATCGGCGCCAGACCGCCGCCGCCGGCGACCGCGCGCGTGCCGGCGCGCTCGAACGGGTTGTTGCGGCAGGCGTCGAACACCAGGATCGCCGTGCGGACTTTCCGGTTCTGCATCCGCTCGACGATGCGATCGGCGAGGATCGAGGCGTCGCGCACCAGTTCTTCCTGGCCTTCGGTCGCGGCCGGCACGTCGGTCGGCAGCAGAAAATTCTGGCCGGCGATCTCAAAACCATGGCCGGCAAAGAAGAAGAATGCGGTGTCGCCGGCATCGACCGCCTTGTCGAACGCCAGCAGCGTCTGGCTGAATGCCTGCCGGTTCTGGTTTTCCGCCACCATCACGGTGAAGCCGAGTTGCTTGAGCGTATCGCCCATGGTGCGGGCGTCGTTGACTGCCTTCTGCAGCTTCGGAACGTTCCGGTAGTCGTTGTTGCCGACCACCAGCGCGACGCGCTTCTCGGCGCAGGCCGGTGCGGCAAAGGCCAGGAGCGCCGCCGCGAGGCTGGCGAGAACAGGCAATCTGGAAAGCAGCTTTGTCATCATTGTCCCGTATCGATCCGGCCGGCGGCATGGCCTCTGGCCTGTAGTCTACCGTCGCTTCAAGGCGGTTCAAAAAGATGGCCAGCGACACCCCCGCCGCGTCCGCCCCCACGAATCGAGAACGTCGATGCCATCGCGCCCGCGCGCGGCCGGAAGCGACTATTTTTGTGCTTCGACCGACGATCCCGGGAATTGGCCGGAAAACGGTTTCAATTGCAGTCAATAGCGAGCGATTTCAGAAAAGCTTCAGAAGTTTTCATGGCCCGCTTCAGGACAGTCCGAGGCGCATTTGGGACAATTGCACCAGTTGCGATCATCTGATCCGGCAGGACAACCGCCCGAACGCATGGTCGCTACGACAACGCCTGCAGGGTCTACCGATGGGTAAATTCGAAGCCAGTCCGCCCGATCTTCCCGGCATCCCGGCCGACAGTCAGGCTGGCGGGGAGCCGGTGCCGGTGGCGTCGGGTGAATATGCCCCGCTCATCGACGCCTGTTTTGCCGAGTTCAGGGAAGCCGTCGAGAGCGGCGAGACAACTTGGACCGAGCCGCTGATCACGGCGCTGGAGGAGATGGCGCTGATCGAGCAAGGCGCCCTCAAGCCGGCCAGCCGGCGGGCGCAACAGGCCTTGCGCATTGGCCGGCTGTCGCTGGCGCGGCGGCTCATCGGCATCCATCTGACAAAGCCGAGCCTGTCGCCGGCGATGGTCGCCGGCCTGCTCGGGGTATCGCTCCGCCATATGCATATGCTGTTCGAAGGCACCGGTCGCAGCTTTTCCCAAACCGTCACCGCCCAACGGATCCGCCTGAGCGGCCGATTGCTCCGTGAGAGGCCGCGGCTGCCGGTCGCCGGGATCGCCCACGCCAGCGGCTTCGACAGCCTCGCAACCTTCTATCGAATCTTCCATGCAACCCTCGGCATGACGCCGGGTGAATTCAGGGCGCACCGAGCTCAAACCGCCGCCGCGGCCCCCTTGCCGCCGGGTCCGCGAGCACCAGCTCCCTTGACCGCCAAATGACGGTTCACCGCTTATTTGTTCGAAAACATTAAGGTATTTCGGCCTTTTGGCCGGTTCCCAGATTGACTTTGGCCATTTCGCCCCTATGTTCCGGCTCAACGCGGCCTCGGATCGAAACGCGATTCCCTGGTTTGCCGCTCGTCTGCGTAAGTCAGAGCCCCCAGCTTCCTTAAAGCGCGCCGTTTCGGGGCAAAACGCGACAGCCTTTTTACCCTCGATTCCGAACGGCGGTATCGACTAGAGGCTCAATGTCTTTTTCCAATCTCGGCCTTTCCGATAAGGTCCTCGCCGCTGTTGCGGCCACCGGTTACACGACCCCTACCCCCATTCAGGAACAGGCGATTCCTCACGTTCTGGCCCGCCGCGACGTACTCGGCATCGCCCAGACCGGCACCGGCAAGACCGCCGCGTTCGTCCTGCCCATGCTCACGATGCTGGAAAAGGGCCGCGCCCGGGCACGAATGCCCCGCACCCTGATCCTCGAACCGACCCGCGAACTCGCCGCCCAGGTCAAAGAGAATTTCGACAAATACGGCGTCGGCCAGAAACTCAATGTCGCACTCCTGATCGGCGGCGTCTCGTTCGGCGACCAGGACACCAAGCTGACCCGCGGCGTCGACGTGCTGATCGCGACCCCGGGCCGCCTGCTCGACCACACCGAACGCGGCGGACTGCTGCTCACCGGCGTCGAGTTGCTTGTGATCGACGAAGCCGACCGCATGCTCGACATGGGCTTCATTCCCGACATCGAACGCGTCTGCAAGCTGGTGCCGTTTACCCGGCAAACCCTGTTCTTCACCGCGACGATGCCGCCGGAAATCAGCCGCATCTCCGAAGCCTTCCTGCACAATCCCGAGCGCATCGAAGTCTCCAAGCCCGCCACCACGGCGGTGGGCGTATCGCAATTTCAGGTCAGCGTCGGCCGCGAGCCGCACGAGAAGCGCGAAGTGCTCCGCCGCCTCCTGCGCGAAGCCAAGGACCTCAACAACGCGATCATCTTCTGCAACCGCAAGCGCGAGGTCGCCGTCGTCTACAAGTCGCTGCAAAAGCACGGCTTCAGCGTCGGCGCCCTGCACGGCGACATGGACCAGTCGGCGCGCACCGCCGCGCTCGACCAGTTCCGCAAGGGAGAAATCCCGCTGCTGGTGGCGTCCGACGTCGCCGCCCGCGGCCTCGATATTCCCGCGGTGAGCCATGTCTTCAATTTCGACGTTCCGCACCACGCCGACGACTATGTCCATCGCATCGGCCGTACCGGCCGCGCCGGCCGCGCCGGCACCGCGATCTCGATGGTGACGTTGCTCGACAACAAATCGATCGCCGCAATCGAACGGCTGATCGGCAAGGACATTCCGCGCGCCGAAGGCGATTACAGCGTTGCGAGCGAATCGTCCGGCGAGACCGACCAGCCGCGCGAGCATCGTTCGCGTGAAGGTGGCCGGGATGGTTCGCGCGGCGGTCGCAAGCCTCGCCGCGAACGCGAGCCGCGACATGCCGAACCGCGACATGCGGAATCACGTGCTGCAGAACCGCGTCAGGCCGAGCCGCGACAGGCCAGGGAAGACGACAAGGGCGGCGAGCGCCAGGCACGGCCGGCCAGAGGCGGTCGCCGCGGCTCCGGCTCGCAGCCGCAGCAGCCGGCCGCGGCCTTCACGCCTCCCGCTCCTGCACAGCCTTCGCGCGTTCCTTCGATCGGCCGTCCCGAGCCGCGCCGTGCACAGCGCGAGGCCGAATCCGAGCCCGCCGATCATTCGCATCTTCCGGCGTTTCTGCTGCGCCCCGTTCGCGCCCGCGTCTAAACCCGGGTGTGCAATGTTCGGGCGGAACAACCATTGTTCCGCCTCGGAAATTTACCGGCCGTTCATTATCCTCCATTAACTTGCCAGCGATAATTTAATCATTGCTGCAAGGCAACGAGCAGCGCTGCTCGATATTGGGGACGGATCAGTGGTCAAACTGCTGGACGAACACGAACGTACTTTGGCGTTTGCCGAGGTTGCGTTGGGTCAAATCAAGTCGCTCCGTCAGACCGCTGTCCCGCGCAATTACGAAATCTGGTACGTCTATGCGACCGGATATAACGCACCCCTCAACAAGATCATCAACGAGACGCTCGCCCGCAACGGCCGCCTGAGCGAATCCGATCTTGAGCAGATCTACGAGACCTATCTTTCGCACATCAAGACTTCCGACCGCATCGACAAGGTCGGCGCGCGCGTGATCGGCGAGATCGACGATGTGATGAGCCTCATTACCGAGGCGCTCGGCATGTCGGAGAGCTATGACGCCAAGCTCGACGGTGCCAGCGAGAAACTTCGCGCCGCCAAAACGCGTGAGCAGATCAAGGCCATCGTCGAAGGGCTGGTAAAATCCACCCGCGAGATGCGCGAGACCAACAAGGCGCTGGAAAACCGACTATCGCTGTCGAAGACCGAGATCAACAATCTTCAGCACAGCCTGGAAGCCATTCGCGCCGAAAGCCTGACCGATCCCCTGACCGGCCTCGGCAACCGCAAATATTTCGACCGCTCGATCGACATGGCGGTACGCTCGGCACTCGCCAATGGCGAGCCGCTGTCACTGCTGATGTTCGATATCGACCACTTCAAGTCGTTCAACGATTCCTACGGCCACCTCACTGGCGACCAGGTGCTTCGGCTGGTCGGCATGTCGCTGAAACAGACCATCAAGGGCCAGGACATCACCGCGCGTTACGGCGGCGAGGAATTTGCGGTCGTGCTGCCCAACACCGCGCTGCGCCAGGCGCTGACGGTCGCCGATCATATCCGCCGTGCCGTGATGGCGAAGGAATTGAAGAAGAAGTCGACTGGCGAAATCCTCGGCCGTGTCACCATCTCCGTCGGTGTATCGATGCTGAAGCCCGGCGACGACACCGATTCGCTGATCGAGCGCGCCGATTCCTGCCTCTATGCGGCCAAGCGCAACGGCCGCAACCGCGTAATCTGCGAAGTCGATCCGGAATACGCTACCGAGACCCGCAGCCAGGTGGCGTAAGCGCCGGTTATTTGCGCCGCGCCTTCGCCTTGGCTACACGCGGCCTCGCCGCCGCCTTGCGTCCGGTCGCAGGCTTGCTCTTCGTCTTGACCGAAGCCTTGCGCGCCTTGGTCCGCGGGGTTTTGGGCCGCTTGCGCAGCGCCGCACGTTGTGCGGCGGCCAGTGCCGCCCTCGCCCACTGGGCCAGGTCCTCGGAGTCGTCAAAGAGACGAGCAGGCAGCTGCCAGTACGAATTCACGGTGACGGTTTTCGCCCGCGTCTGATACTGGAACGGCTGCGAACCCTCCGCCTCGAATTGCGGAATGGTCTGCTCATCGGCGCGGAAGTAGAGCCCGGCGCGCAAGGCCAGGGCGAAGTTGGTACCGTCGGCGGAAATGCCGAAGCCGGAAAACATCCGGCGGATAGCCACCGGGCCAAAATCGGCGAAGAGGTCGATCAGAAATTCGCGGTCCATCTGGCTTCAGTCCCGACGTCAGCCCTCATGGTGAGGAGTTCGTTTGCGGCGTCTCGAACCACGAGGCCCCCTTCTCACCCGCCACCGTCCTTCGAGACGCGCGCGCTGCGCGCCGCTCGGGACGAGGTTAGTGGGCGTGATGAACCTATACCTTCGCCGGCGTCAGTTGCACCGACTCGCCGCAACCGCAGGCCGAGACCTGGTTCGGATTGTTGAAGATGAACTGGGCCTGCATCTTGTCGGCCTTGTAGTCCATCTCGGTGCCGAGCAGAAACAGCACCGCCTTGGGATCGATCAGTATCTTCACGCCCCTGTCCTCGACGACCTCGTCGGTCGGACGGACTTCATGGGCGTATTCCACCGTATAGGACTGTCCGGCGCAGCCGCCGTTCTTGATGCCGACACGAAGGCCGACGATCTCGGAATCGGCGCGGCTGGTGAGTTCCGTAATCCGCGCAGCGGCGGCTTCGGTCAGTTTCATGACCTGCGGGCGGGGCCGCGGCTTCGGCTTGGCGGGTATGGGTGAAGCTGATGTCATATCGGTCATGTGATCATTCCCAGCGGCAAATCAATGCCAGTCATCTTCCCGTAAAGCCGTTAAGCCCTCACCACATATTGAGGACGAGGCGCGCCTCGTCCGACATCCGGTCCGGCGTCCAGGCCGGATCCCACACCAGGTTGACGTTGACGACGCCGACACCGGGAACGCTGGCGATGGCGTTCTCGACCATGGTGGGCAGTTCGCCGGCCGCCGGACAGTTCGGGGTGGTCAGCGTCATCATCACGTCGACGCCGCGGTCGTCCTTGAGGTCGACCTTGTAGATCAGGCCGAGTTCGTAGATGTCGGCCGGAATTTCC
This sequence comes from bacterium, assembly GCA_029946075.1. Taxonomy (GTDB): domain Bacteria; phylum Pseudomonadota; class Alphaproteobacteria; order Rhizobiales; family Xanthobacteraceae; genus Bradyrhizobium. The sequence continues at coordinate 7,855 of JAQSDT010000718.1, forward strand.
GGATCGAACACCGTCTTGAGTGCGGCGACGATCTCGGTACCGAGTCGCTCGGTCTCTTCGGGCGGCAGCGCCGAGACGGTTTCCATGTTGGCGGTTTTGACTTCGGCCGTGTCACTCATGAGAACAATTCCCGCGCCTTGATCAGCGCCTGTGCCAGATGATCGACTTCTTCACGGGTATTATACATTCCAAACGACGCCCGGCAGGTGGCTGTGACATTGAACCGCTCTAAAAGCGGCATCACGCAATGAGTGCCGGCCCGCACGGCGATGCCCTGGCGGTCGATCACGGTCGCGACGTCGTGGGGGTGCGCGCCCTTCATCTCGAACGAAATCACCGGACCCTTGCCGCGGGCGGTGCCGATCAGGCGCAGCGAGTTGATCTCGCGAAGCCGATCCTGTGCGTAGGTCAGCAGGTCATGCTCATGCGCAGCAATGCGCTCCTTGCCGATCGAATTGACGTAGTCGATCGCGGCACCCAGCCCGACCGACTCCACGATAGCGGGCGTGCCGGCCTCGAACTTGTGTGGCGGGTCGCCATAGGTAACCCAGTCGCGGGCGACCTCGCGGATCATCTCGCCGCCGCCGTTGTACGGCCGCATCGCGACAAGGTGCTCGTGCTTGGCATAGAGCACGCCGATACCGGTCGGGCCGTACAGCTTGTGGCCGGTGAAAACGTAGAAGTCGCAGTCGATGTCCTGAACGTCGATCGCCATATGGACGGCGGCCTGGCTTCCGTCCACCAGCACCGGAATGCCGCGGGCGTGCGCCAGCTTGACCACGTCCTTGACCGGCACCACGGTGCCGAGCGCGTTCGACATCTGCGTGATCGCGACCAGCTTCGTCTTCGGCGTCAACAGCTTCTCGAACTCGTCGATGAGGAAGTTGCCCTCGTCGTCGACCGGCGCCCACTTGATGACGGCGCCGTGGCGCTCCCGCAGGAAATGCCAGGGCACGATGTTCGAATGATGCTCCATGATGGAGATCACGATCTCGTCGCCGGCCTTGATGTTCGGCTCGCCAAAGGACGACGCCACCAGGTTGATCGCCTCGGTCGCGTTGCGGGTGAAGATGATCTCTTCGGTCCGCCCGGCGTTGAGGAACTGCGCCACCTTGGTGCGGCCGCCTTCGTACGCCTCGGTCGCGGCGTTGGCGAGGTAATGCAGGCCGCGATGCACGTTGGCGTATTCGCTCTTGTAAGCTTCCGTCATGCGATCGAGCACGGCGGTCGGCTTCTGCGCGGAAGCGGCGTTGTCGAGATAGACCAGCGGCTTGCCGTAAACCTTCATCGCCAGCGCGGGGAAATCCTCGCGCACGCGGGCAACGTCATAGGCACCATTCCTGACGGCCGGATGCTGGGTCATGCCCGCGCCTCCAGCCAGCGCTGCGCGGCCACGATTGCGAGCTCGCGCAGATCGTCCCTGACGATGGATTCGATGGCTTCACCTACAAAGGCCTGGATCAGCAGCGCCTGGGCTTCCTTTTCGGACAGGCCGCGGGCACGCAGATAGAACAACAGGCTCTCGTCGAGCGCGCCGGTGGTGGCGCCGTGGCCGCAGGTGACGTCGTCGGCAAAGATCTCGAGTTCCGGCTTGTTGTCGGCCTCGGCCTCGTCGGACAACAGCAGCGCCCGCGTCATCATCTTGGCGTCGGTCTTCTGCGCGTCCGGGCGCACGATAATGCGGCCCTGGAACACCGAATGGCCGCGGTCATCGGCGACGGCGCGAAACACTTCGCGGCTGGCGCAATTCGGAACCGCATGATCCATGAACAACGTGGTGTCGGCATGCTGGCGGCCGTTGAGCAGGTTGACGCCGTTGGTCTCGACGCGGGAATGCTCGCCGGCAAAGGCAATCGTGGCCTGATAGCGGCTGGCCGATGCGCCCGAGGTCATGCCGAACGTGTTGAAATGTGAATGCGCGCCGAGCGTCACCACGGCAGAAGCAATGTTGAAGGCGTCCCTGGAATCCTCGACCAGACGAATATGGTCGAGCCGGGCATTGTCGCCGATCACCGCGACCAACGCATCGTGGACCTGATACACGTTGGCGCCGTCGGCCGCGATGTAGCTTTCCACCACCGTCGCGGCGGCATCGTTGCCGAGGCGCAGCAACGAGCGGGTAAACATCGCCGAAGGCGTGGCGCCGCAGGCAACGTGAATGACCTGCAGCGGCTGCTTGAGCACGGCGCCCTTGGCGATCTCGATCACCACGCCATCGGTCATAATCGCGCTGTTGAGCGCAACCATGGGATTGGCATTATCGAGAGAGAATAGCTGCGCCTGCAGCGCGGCGTCGCCGGCGTCGAGCACGTCGCGCAGGGTACGGACCGTGAGCCCCTGCTCCAGCCCTTCAAGCTCGGAAAGCGTTGGCGCGAATACGCCGTCCACCAGCACCAGCCGGCGCGCGCCCTTGATCGCCTGCAGCTTTACGGCCGCGGAAGCCTTTTTCAGCGCGGCCGCATCCGGCGCAGGCGCCAGCGGTAGCACCTCGCGCATCAGCGCGCGCAGGTCGGTGTATTTCCAGTCCTCAAGCCGGCGGTGCGGCAAACCAACACGCTCATAGGCCTCGAAGGCCGCACTGCGCGCCTCGGCGACCTTGCCGGCGCCGGGCAGGCGGTCGCGCGCGACGGCGAAGCTGTCGCTCAGCGCGCGTCCCGTCTCGTTCTTTGCCAAAGCCAAATTCATCACATATCCGTCCGCACTCAGGCCGCGTCTTCGAACTGGGCGTAGCCGGAAGCTTCCAGCTCCAGCGCCAGTTCCTTGCCGCCGCTTTTGACGACCCGGCCCTTCGACATCACGTGCACGAAATCGGGCACGATGTAGTTCAGCAGCCGCTGGTAATGCGTAATGACCACCATGGCGCGATCGGGCGAACGCAGCGCGTTGACGCCATCGGCTGCGACGCGCAGCGCATCGATGTCGAGGCCGGAATCCATTTCGTCGAGGATGCAGACGGCCGGCTCGAACAACGCCATCTGCAGAATCTCATTGCGCTTCTTCTCACCGCCGGAGAAGCCGACATTGACGCCGCGTTTGAGCATGTCGCGCGGAATATTCAGACTCGCCGCAGCCGCGTACGCCTTTTTCAGAAACTCCGGCGTCGTGAGCTGGCTCTCGCCACGCGCCTTGCGTTGCGCATTCAGCGCCACATGCAGGAAATTCATGGTGGCGACGCCAGGGATTTCGACCGGATATTGGAACGCCAGGAACACGCCCTTGGCGGCGCGCGCGTCCGGCGCCATCTCCAGCAGGTCCTCGCCCTTAAACAGGATTTCACCGCCGGTGACTTCATAGCCCGGCTTGCCCGCGATCACATGCGACAGCGTCGACTTGCCGGAGCCGTTCGGCCCCATGATTGCGTGCACCTCGCCCGGATTCACGGTGAGCGTCAGCCCGTGGAGAATCTCACGTTCCTCAACGCGAACTTTCAGGTCTTTCACTTCAAGCAGTGACATCAGTTCTTTTTCCGTCTCTTGCTCGAATTCTGAGCAGTTTCCGCCAACCTCTGCAGTGGTCCGCTCGAATCCGAGGTCCATAGTGGTGGCCACTCCGCGAAGTAGCCGACATGTTCCCAATTCAATTCAGGATTTCGCCGCGTAAACTTGAATCTGGGAGCAAGCGAAACGGAGCCCACTCGTTCATGCATGCGCCAGATTATCGGTTCTTCGACAAACGTCCTGAATTTCACCAACCATTTCTCCCCGTCCTCGACGGGAATCGTACCTACCGCATCGCTCGTCCAACAGACCGGTCGGCCGGCAAGCTCCATCAACTCACTAAGCAAAGCCTCCGACACCCGTATCGAGCTATCTCGGATGCTTGCCGTCCAACCCATTCCGCGCACGAAGGCCTCTGTCGAGCCGTTCGCGGACAGGGTCATCCCACGCTTCCTTCCAGCGAGATCGAGATCAGCTTCTGCGCTTCCACCGCGAACTCCATCGGCAGTTGCTGCAGCACGTCCTTCACAAACCCGTTGACCACGAGGCCGACGGCTTCTTCCTGGCTGAGGCCGCGCTGGATGCAGTAGAACAGCACGTCTTCGGAGATTTTCGACGTCGTCGCTTCGTGCTCGAACTGCGCCGATGAATTCTTCGCTTCAACATACGGCACGGTGTGCGCGCCGCATTTGTCGCCAATCAGGAGCGAGTCGCAGGCCGTAAAATTGCGCGCGCCGGTCGCCTTGCGGTGGGCCGTAACAAGGCCGCGATAGGTGTTTTGCGAAACGCCGGCGGCGATACCCTTGGAGATGATCCGGCTGGTCGTGTTCTTGCCGAGATGGATCATCTTGGTGCCAGAGTCGACCTGCTGGTGACCGTTCGAGATCGCGATCGAGTAAAACTCGCCGCGCGAATTGTCGCCACGCAAAATGCAGCTCGGATATTTCCAGGTGATCGCCGATCCGGTCTCGACCTGGGTCCAGGAAATCTTCGAGTTGTTGCCGCGGCAGTCACCCCGCTTGGTGACGAAATTGTAGATGCCGCCGACACCCTCGGAATTGCCGGGATACCAGTTCTGCACCGTCGAATATTTGATCTCGGCATCGTCGAGCGTGACGAGTTCGACGACGGCGGCGTGCAACTGGTTCTCGTCGCGCTGCGGTGCGGTGCAGCCTTCGAGGTAGCTGACGTAGGCGCCCTTGTCGGCAATGATCAACGTCCGCTCGAACTGACCGGTGTTGCGCTCGTTGATGCGGAAATAGGTCGACAGCTCCATCGGGCAACGCACGCCCGGCGGCACATAGACGAACGAGCCGTCGGAAAATACCGCCGAGTTCAGCGTCGCGAAATAGTTGTCCGAGGTCGGCACGACCGAACCGAGATACTTCTTCACCAGTTCAGGGTGTTCGCGGATGGCTTCCGAGATCGGCATGAAGATCACACCGGCTGCCTTTAGTTCCTTCTGGAAGGTGGTTGCCACCGAGACCGAGTCGAATACGGCGTCGACCGCAATCTTGCGCTCACCTTCCGGCCTCACCACGCCTTCCAGTGCCTCGACCTCGCGCAGGGGGATGCCGAGCTTTTCGTAGGTCTTGAGGATTTCCGGATCGATCTCGTCGAGCGAGCCGATCTGCTTCTTCGGCTTCGGCGCTGAATAGTAATAGAGATCCTGGTAGTCGATCTTGGGGTAGTTGACGCGGGCCCAAGTCGGCTCGGTCATGGTCAGCCAGCGGCGATACGCCTCCAGCCGCCATTCCAGCATCCAAGCCGGCTCGTTCTTCTTGGCGGAGATGAAGCGGACGGTATCTTCCGACAGCCCCTTGGGCGCCTTGTCGGACTCGATAAGGGTCTCAAACCCATATCTATACTGGTCGACGTCGATGCGCTTGACGCGCTCGACCGTCTCTTGCACGGCTGGCATTCACATCCTCCGCTCGCGGTTTCAAGGACCGCGGTGGAACAATCAAGAACTCGAATTCGAAGTTTCCAACGAAACGCGCTTAGAACGGTTCAAGCCGTGTTTCGTCGTCCTCTAAGTAAGGCATCGGCGAGCTTTCGCCAAGCCTCCAGGGCCGATTCAATGTCTGCCAGAGATGTAGACCAGCCCAGACTGAGCCGCACCGCTCCCTGCGCAATATCCTTACCGTAGCCCATGGCTTCCAAAACGTGGGACGGCTGGACTTTTCCGGAGGAGCAGGCGGAACCGGACGATACCGCAATACCGCCGAGATCGAAGCCAATCACGGCCGTTTCGGCCCGCATCCCCGGCACCGTGAACAGCGTGGTGTTGGGCAGCCGCGGGGCATCCCCGGAGAAAACGATCATCCCGGGGGTCTGCTGAAGACCCTGCTCGAGGCGCTGCCGCAGGACCCCCAGCCGTTCCGCGCTGGCGGGGAGTTCGGCCAGGGCGACCTTTGCCGCGGCGCCGAAGGCCGCGATCCCCGCCACATTCTCGGTACCTGCCCGGCGTCCCTGCTCCTGCCCGCCACCGCGGACAAGCGGCTCCAATCCCTGGACACTGCCTGTTAGCACCAAGGCACCGACGCCCTTGGGCCCGCCGATCTTGTGCGCAGAAAGCGTCAGCAGATCGGCCTGCATCACATTGATATCAAGCGGTATTTTTCCTAATGCCTGGATCGCATCGACGTGCAGCAACCCGCCCGCCTCATGTACGATCTGAGCTATTTCGGCGACCGCTTGAAGCACCCCGGTCTCGTTATTGGCGGCCATGACCGACACCAGCGCGGGCGGCCCGTCGGCCAGCAGCCTGCGAAGATGATCGAGATCGACGACCCCGGCGCCGCTGACCTTGATGGCCCCGACCGCTTCCGCCGCGAAACGTCCTCCTGCCAGCACAGAGGCATGTTCGATGGCCGATAGCAGCAGCCGTGTAACCGGCTGGCCGGTGCCTCGCCGCAATCCCGGCGTTAGCGCCATCGCGTTTGCTTCGGTGCCGCCGGACGAGAACACGACATCCTGCGGCCGGGCTGCGACCGCGGCGGCTACGGCGGCTCGGGCATCCTCGACCAGGCGGCGGGCCTGACGACCCTCGGTGTGGACCGAGGACGGGTTGCCGGTCAGGTCCCAGGCAGCCGCCATCGCCTGCCGCGCCTCGGGGCGAAGCGGCGTGGTGGCGTTCCAGTCGAGATAGACCCTCTCAGGCATTTCTGTATTATATTACCTGCAACGATGAAGCGATTTCGCCTCGCTTGGTGCTCGCCGCCTTATCGCAATTAGAGATCACGCCGTCTGCAGGCAATCCTGAGCTAACGCCTTGAACGGCCTTCCAGATGTTCAATGTGCTTGCTTTTTGCCCCTCGCCTCATGCTAGAACGCCGCGACCAGTTCACGGGAGCGCCGTTCGCGCATCACCCAACGACGCCTGATCACATCGTTTCCTCCAGATCACGTCCGTTGCCTAGGGATCATCAATGCCTGAAGTCATTTTCACCGGCCCCGCAGGCCGCCTCGAAGGCCGTTACCATCCCGCCAAGCAAAAGAACGCGCCGATCGCGATGATCCTGCATCCGCATCCGCAGTTTCACGGCACGATGAACCACCAGATCGTCTACCAGTGCTACTACGCATTCGCGCATCGTGGCTTCTCGGTGCTGCGTTTCAATTTCCGCGGCGTCGGCCGCAGCCAGGGTTCGTTCGACCACGGCACCGGCGAGCTGTCGGACGCCGCATCCGCGCTCGACTGGGCGCAGACCATCAATCCCGAAGCACGCGCCTGCTGGGTTGCCGGCTTTTCGTTCGGCGCCTGGATCGGCATGCAGCTTCTGATGCGGCG
>JAQSDT010000719.1 GCA_029946075.1 bacterium
CATCTGGCGCAAGTTCTGGCCGGAATGGTGCTGGTCGGCATCGGCACGTTCTTCGCGCAGGCCTGTGCCACAGGCTTCGTCGGCCAGGCCGCCGGCGACAACCGCGGCATTGCCAGCGGCACGTACCTTGCCTGCTATTTCCTCGGCGGCCACGCCGGCAGCGCCGTGCTCGGCCAGCTGTTCGACCGGCTGGGCTGGGCCGCCTGCATCATCGGCGTCGGCGCGGCGCTCGCGGTTGCGGCGCTGCTGACGACGCGACTGGCGGCGGCCCGCTAGCTGATCGGCGTCCGCTTCGGCTCAACGATCTCGAACATGCGCGGAAATTCGTCCATCAGCATCATCAGCTCGCCGAGCCGCATCGGATTGCCCGATACCTCGATCTTGCCGGCGCCGACCGCCTCCGGAAACGTCGTCAGCTTGGCGATCACCTCGTCGAGTACGCCGCGCGCCAGCGTGAAGCTGGCATCGGCATCCGCCGCCTGGGTACCTGCCGCATAGGTCAGCGCGCAGTTCTCCAGATTGAGGACAAAGCTCTCATGGGTGTCGGTGAAATTCCAGTTCAGCACGATGCGCTTGCCTTCGGCTTTCGGGCCGTTGAGGCGAACGCCGAGCACGTCCCAGAGCTGTTCGGTACGCAGTGCCGCCAGCGTCTCGCGCGGCATCGTCGCCCGCGGCGGCGCTTTGGGCATGCCCTGCCGCAGCTCCTGAGCGCCGAACAGATAGGCGTTGCGCCAGGTCGAGCTTTCCGAGGCGTAGCCGAGCTGCTCGAACGTATCGGCCAGCATCGCGCGCGCCGCCTGGTTGTCGGGATCGGCGAACACCAGATGGCTCACGGCCTGCGCGACGAAGCGGAACTCGCCCTTGGCGAAATCCTTGGCCGCGCGTGCGAGGATCGCATCCGCGCCGCCCATATACTCGACATATTTCTTGCCGGATTCCACCGGCGGCAGCGGATCGAGGTTGACCGGGTTGGCGTCGTACCAGCCAAGATATTTCTGGTAGATCGCCTTCACATTATGCCTGATATGGCCGTAATAGCCGCGGCCATGCCATGCGCCTTCGAGGCTGGCCGGCAGGCGGATGGCTTCCGCGATTTCGGCGGCCGTCATGCCGTGGTTCATCAGGCGGATGGTCTGGTCGTGCGCGAATTTGTAGAGATCGCGCTGCTGGCGGATCATGGTGTCGATCCGCTCATGGCCCCACACCGGCCAGTGATGCTGGCCGCACATCGCGTCCGCCTTGCCGCCCCACATCTGCAGGGCCTCGCCGAGATATTTCGACCACGCCAGCGCATCGCGCACGTCGGCGCCGCGGAACGGCAGCAGATTATGGAAATTATGCGTGCAGTTCTCGGCAAGGTTCAACAGCTTGTAGCGCGGTATGTAGAAATGCATTTCCGCCGGCGCTTCGCTGTTCGGCGCCATCTGGAATTCGAATTCCAGCCCGTCGATCGTTCTGATGTCACCGGTCGCCATAATCAGGTCGGTCGGCCGCAGCAGCGCGACCGCGCCGGCGGCCATGGTCTTGCCCAGCCCGCAATCCACCTGCCCCCGCACGCCCTTGGCGAGGAACGGCCCGAACTGATACTGCGCACGCCGCAGCATCGCCGGCCCCGCGATGATGTTTTCCGAGACCGCGTGTTCCATGAACAGATTGGGCGCGATGATCGCGACCTTGCCGCCGGCCAGCGTCTCGTCGTCGAGCACGCCGCGCGCGCCGCCCCAATGGTCGGTATGGGTGTGGGTGAAGATCACGGCCGAGACCGGTCGCTTGCCGCGGTGCTGGAAATAGAGCTCCATCGCCGCACGCGCGCCCTCGATCGAGGTCAGCGTATCGACCACGATCACGCCCTTGTCGCCCTCGATCAGCGTCATGTTGGCGATGTCGAGCCCGCGCACCTGGTAGACGCCGGGCACCACTTCGAACAGGCCGTGATGCATGTTGAGCCGCGACTGCCGCCACAGGCTGGGATCAACCGTCGGCGGCGCGGTTTCGGCAGACAGGAAGCCGTAGGGCTCCAGGCTCCACACCGTCCGGCCCTGCGGCGAGGTGATTTTTGCATTCTCCACCGTACCGAGGAAGCCGCGCGCCGCGTCGTCGAAATCGCGCGTATCGGAGAACGGCAACGCTTGCAGCGTCGCCGCGTGCTGCGCGATGACGGAGGCCGATGCCTCCTTTGGCATTTCCTTGGGCGTTTCGACCGCGGCTGGCTGGGTCATGCGCGTGTGCTCCCTTACGCTCTTACTTGCTGGGTTTGGCTTCAGCTGAACTGCAGCCCTTCGAACTGGCCGCTGCTGCGCCAGCCGTCGATATATTTGAAATAGGCCATCGCGCCCGCGGGATGCCCGACATTGAGCTTGGCGGCGGGGCCGGGCTCGCGCCCTTCATTGTTGTAGTAGCCGGGGGTGCAATCGGGCGCGCCGATCATGCGGCCGACACCGGTGAGCAGCAGTTCGACCCAGCGATCCTCGGCTTCTCTGGTGACCTCAATCTGCCTGAAGCCGCCCGCCCGTGCGTGCTGGAGCATCGTGGCGATGGTCCGGGCGGACTCGGTCAGATTGTGCGGCACGTTGGAGATCAGATTGGCGCCCTGCGTCGGCTGTACGAAGAACGCGTTCGGAAAGCCGTGGACGTGGATGCCGTGCTTGCTGCGCATGCCCGAAGCCCAGTGCTCGGACAGCTTGACGCCGCCGCGCCCGGTGAGGTCAAAGCCGGCGCGCCGCTTGTATTCGGTGCCGACCTCGAAGCCCGAGGCGTAGATGAGGCAGTCGAGCGGATATTCCCTGCCCGCGACCACGACGCCGTTCGCGGTGATGCGCTCGACGCCCTTGCCGTCGGTATCGATCAGATGCGTACCCGGGGTGTTGAAGGCCTGCAGGTAGGAATCGTGGAAGCACGGCCGCTTGCAGAGCTGGCGATACCAGGCCTTGAGTTTTGCCGCGGTCTCCTGGTCGCTGACGATGGTATCGACGCGGGCGCGGATCTCCTCCATTTTCTCGAAATCGGAGTCCTCGAACGCCGCCAGCATGTTCGGCGGGGTGCGCTGCTCGCGCGGCAAATCCATGATCTTGGCGCGGATGCGACGCGACAGATCCGTCCAGCCGTCCTGCACCAGATCTTCTTCCGCCGAACCGCCGGCCTGGTTGGCGGTAAAATTTTCCAGCCAGCGCTGCTGCCAGCCCGGCGAGGCGATCCCGGCAAACCAGTTGGGATCGATCGGCCCGTTGGCGCGGACATCGACCGAGGACGGCGTACGCTGGAAAACGTAGAGCTCCTCGCAGGCGCGCGCGAGATAGGGAACGCACTGCACGGAGGTGGCGCCGGTGCCGATGATGCCGACACGCTTGTCTCTCAACTTCTCCATCAGCACGCCGGAGGGATCGCCGCCGGTGTAGTCGTAGTCCCAGCGGCTGGTGTGGAACGAGTGTCCTTTGAAGGACTCGATGCCGGGAATGCCCGGCAGTTTCGGCACGTGCAGCGGGCCCGTGCCCATACCGACATATTGCGCGGTGAAGGCGTCGCCGCGGTTGGTGCGGATTTTCCAGCGCGAATTCGCCTCGTCCCAATCGAGGCTCACGACCTCGGTATGAAACAACGCGTTATCGTAGAGGCCATATTGTTTGCCGATGCGCTGGCAGTGCGCGAGGATTTCCGGCGCATGCGCGTATTTCTCGGACGGCATATGGCCGGTCTCTTCGAGCAACGGCATGTAGACCATCGACGCGGTGTCGCACTGCGCGCCGGGATAGCGATTCCAGTACCAGGTGCCACCGAAATCGCCGCCCTTCTCGATGATGCGGACATCCTTAATTCCCGCTTCCGACAACCGCGCCGCGGTGGCGAGCCCGGCAAAGCCGCCGCCGACGAAGGCAAAGGTGACGTGGTCGGTCTTCGGCGCGCGCGGCGTCACCGGCGTGTAGGGATCGTCGAGATAGTGCGCGAGCTGACCGGCGACGCGCAGATACTGGTCGTTGCCGTCAGCGCGCAGCCGCTTGTTGCGCTCCTCCATGTATTTCTTGCGCAGCCGCTCCTTGTCGACGGGCGTGTTCCTCAGGGCATGGGGCTGGTCGATGGTGGTCATCCCAAGGAGCCTTTCGAGAGATCAGGATACATACAAGTCAATACCACCCCTTACGACGGATGTGCGGACAGATACGGCGAGTTGGCGATCGTCCAGGCCGGCATCGGCTCCATGCGGAAAATCTGCCGCAGATGCACTTCATCCGGCCCGTCGCCGATGCGCAGCAGCCGACCCCAGGCCAGCGCCTGATGGATCGGCGTGTCGTCGGACCCGCCCATGGCGCCGAACACCTGCATGGCGCGGTCGGCGATCCGTTGCAGCATCGCGGGCACCGCAACCTTGATCAGCGACACATCCCGCCAGGCGCCGTGATGACCGGCCTGATCGAGCCGCGAGGCGCAGCGATAGGCGAGCAGGCGCGCCTGCTCGAGTTCGACACGGGATTCAGCAATCCAGCGCTGCACGGTGTCGTATTGAATGACGGTGCGCCCGAAGGTCGAGCGCTCGGATGCGCGCACCATCATCAGTTCGATCAGCAGTTCACAAAGCCCGATCGAGCGCATGCAATGATGAATGCGCGCCGGCCCGAGGCGAATTTGCGAGACTTTGAAACCTTCGCCCTCCGCGCCGAGCAGATTCTCGCGGGGCACGCGGACGTTCTCGAAGGTGAGTTCGCCGATCGGGGCGACGTGATCCTCGCAGCCCATCCAGCGCAACCGTCGCACCAGCCGGACGCCCGGCGCATCCATCGGCACGATGATGCAGGAGTGACGACTGGTCCGGTCGGCATCGCCGTCGGTGACACCCAGCACGATGAGAAAACTGCAGCGCGGATGCGCCGCCCCGGTGATGAACCACTTCCGTCCGTTGATGACGTAATCGTCGCCGTCGCGGACCATGCGGGTCGCGATATTGGTGGCGTCTGACGAGGCCACATCCGGCTCGGTCATGCCGAAGGCCGAGCGGGTCTGCGCCTCCAGCAGCGGCTGCAGCCAGCGCGCCTTCTGTTCTGGAGTGGCGCAGTTCTGCAACGCGATCATGTTGGGCACGTCGGGCGCCTGACAGTTGAAGACTTCCGGGGCCCAGAACAGCCGGCCCATCAGTTCGGCGAGCGGCGCGTATTCGAGATTGGACAGCCGCGTGCCGGGCTCGCCTTCGGCCAGTTCGGGAAGGGCAAGATTCCACAGCCCGGCGTCGCGCGCCTTGCGCTGCAGGTCGGGCATGAAGGACACGGCTTCGCCAGCGGCGGTGTGATCCAGCCAGGCACGGTGGCGCGGCAGCACTTCCCGATCGAAGAAGCCCTGCAGCTTCCTGCGCCACGCTTCCGATCGACTGGACAGTTCGAAATCCATGTCGCCTCCCCTGCTTTTGGGAACCAGCTAAGCGTATGCCGACACGATTTGCAAATTCATTTCGTTATATTGACAAAATTGCCGAATTTGGCCACTCTTTGGTCCATGGCAGTGATCTCCACCGTCGATCCTACCGCCCGGCCGAAAATGCCGGAGGAGCAGGCCGATCCCTCCTTCGCCACCACGCTGGCGCACGGGCTCGACGTGTTGGCCGCCTTCCGCAATTGCGCCGGCTCGCTGTCGAATGCCGACCTCGCGCTGCATACCGGCCTGTCGCGACCGACGGTGTCGCGGCTGACCTACACGCTGGCGCAGCTCGGCTATCTCAAGCGCAACGCCAAGGGACGCTTTCAGCTCGGGCTCGGCATTCTCGCCGCGGCCTATCCGGTGCTATCTGCGCTGAAAGTACGACAGCTCGCGCGCCCGCTGATGCGCGACTTCGCCGCCTACACCGGCGGCACGGTGTCGATCGCGATGCCGTTCGGGCTCGACTTCATCTATGTCGAGACGGTGCGCACCACCGATGCGGTGACGCATCTGCCCGACGTCGGATTTGCCAGTTCGCTGGCCCCCACCGCCGTCGGCCGCGCGCTGCTGTCGCTGTTCACGCCGGAAGAACTCGACGCCTATGTGGCGAATGTGAAAGCCGAACGGCCGGACGAAGCCGACTACGTGCTGGCGCGAACGCTGCCCGACATCGAACTCTGCAGGGAGCGCGGCTTTGCGGTCTCGCTCGGCGAATGGCGGCGCGAGATATTTGGCGTCGCCGCGCCGCTATACCGCACGCCGTCGGGCGATTGCCTGTCGGTGAACTGCGGCATCCCCTCGTTTCGTTTCAACGCCGAACAGATCGAGCGCGAGTGCGGTCCGCGCATGCTGGGTCTTGCGCGAAGCATCCGCTCGCTGGTCGCGAACGAATAGATTTTGTTTGATGCGTTTTCTTCACGCGAACCGGTACCCACTTCGCTTGAAAACGCCTTGATTCCCCCGCTAGAGGGGCACGACATTCCCCCGCTAGAGGGGCACGACGCATCGCGCACGCGGTGACGAAAATATGGGGAGGGAAGAATGAGCCGGATCAAAACCGTGCTGGGCTTGGCCGTGTGCGCGGCCATGCTGCTGGCGCCAGCCGCACAGGCGCAGAGCACTTATCCGAACCGTCCGATCCGCATCATCGTGCCCTACCCCGCGGGTGGCATCGTCGATATCGTCGCCCGCATCGTGACCGAACAGGTCGGCCGCGACTGGAAGCAGGCCGTGGTGGTCGAGGCGCGCCCGGGCGGCAACGCCAACATCGGCATGGCGGCCGTCGCGCGCAGCGAGCCGGATGGGTACACCTGGCTCGTTACCGGCCCGGCCGCACTGGTGAATCCGTCGCTTTACAAGGACGCCGGCTGGGACGCGCTGAAGGATCTCAAATGCGTTGGTCTCGCCGTGTGGAACCAGAGCGTCGCGCTGGTGAACCCGTCGATGCCCGCAACGACGATCAAGGAGTTTGTCGAAATCGCACGCAAGAAGCCTGGTGAGCTGAACTTCGGCAATCCCGGTACCGGCTCGTCGATCGACCTCAGCGCACAAAAACTGTTCCAGGCCGCCAACATCAAGCTGACCAATGTCGGCTACAAGGGCCAGCCGCCGGCGCTGATTGATCTGATAACCAACCTGATGCATTTCGAGATCGTCTCGCTCGAACTGGCGCTGCCGCACATCAAGGCCGGCAGCGTGAAGCCGCTCGCCGTCATGACCGACAAACGCGTCGCCGATCTGCCCGAGGTGCCGACGATCGCGGAAGCCGGTTTTCCGGAAGCGACCTATGTGCCGTGGTACGGCATTTACGTTCAGGCCGGAACACCGGGCGCCATCGCTGAGAAGATCAACGACGGCATCAACAAGGCGCTGCAAAATCCGGAGGTGCAGAAGCAGCTCGCGGTCGCCAACATTCCGGGCAAGGCGATGCCTCTGGCTGATCTGGCCGCGCTGATGAAGGCGGATCACGAGAAGCTGACGAAGGTGATCGCGACCTCGGGGATGGCGCTGCAGTAGCGGCTACCGATCGCCCCGTCATTGCGAGGAGCGAAGCGACGAAGCAATCCATGCCGCAGCAAGCCGTGAGATGGATTGCTTCGCTTCGCTCGCAATGACGGCCAGAGCTACTTCTTCACCTTGCTGGCATCCATCTTCACCGAAGGATCCAGCATCTTCGTCGAGAACGCGGTGTTGACTTCAAACGGCTTCTCCATGCCGAGATAGGTCTGCACCAGTTCGTAGTCCTTCTTCATGCGCTCGCCGTCGATCCAGCCCAGCGCCTTGGTCGTGGTGAACTCGTCCGTCATCAGGAACTTGATGCGCTCCCACTGGCGCTGCTGGTTTTCCTTGTCGAGGCCGGAGGCCTGTTCGAGCAACGCCTTCAGGCAGGGCTCGACGTCGGCGACGCAGGCCGCGTAGGCCTTCTGGCTGATCCTGACGAATTCCTCGACCAGCTTCGGGTTCTTCTCCAGATAGGCGCCGTTGACGATCAGCGAGTTGCCGTACGGATTGAGGCCGATGTCCTTCCAGTTGACGTAACCGAGATCGGCACCGAACTCGATCACCTTCAGATCGTGCTCGTTGTAGAAGTCGCTGATGATATCGACGGTATGGCTCTTCAGCGCCGCGATCTTGGCGGTCGGCCCGACATTGACGAAACTGACGGCATCCGGCGCGATGCCGGCGGCCTTGGCAAACGCCGGCCACATCACGCGCGAAGCGTCGCCCGGCGGGTTGCCGATCTTGTGGGCCGGAAAATCCTTCGGCCCGTTCACGCCGTAGCTCTTCAGCCAGTAAAAGGTCTGCCCGGTATTGGCGTAGATGCTCATCAGCGCCACCGTGTCGGCGCCCTTGCTTTTCGCCACCAGCATGGTCGCGAGATCGGCGATACCGAATGCCGACCCACCGGAGCCGACCTTCAGCGACGAGACGCCGGAGCCCTTGCCGACCTCGATGGTGAGATCGATGCCGGCCTTGGCGTACCAGCCTTGCGCCTTGGCGTAATAGAACGGCGAATGATCCGCCGTCGGCGTCCAGTTCAGGATCAGGTTGACGGACTCGGCAGCCGCGCAGGGAACAGCCGGCATCGCAAGCGCAAGCGCCAACCCCGCAATTCGCAACCCCTTCATGGCAAGTCTCCCTGTTTGCAACCGGCCTTGTCGCCGCACGTCCGTGACGCTACCAATGCAACAAGGGACGAAGCGACTTGTCAACTATTTGGTTGGAAATGCCCAAAAAACGATCCGACGACTCGATGCCGCAGCGGCGCGATCCCGCCGCCACCCGCAAGAAACTGCTGACGGCGGCACGGCGCGAATTTGCCGCCAGCGGCCTTGCCGGCGCGCGGGTCGACGAGATCGCCGCGCGCGCCGGCGTCAACAAGCAACTCGTCTATCACTACTTCGGCGACAAGGACGCGCTGTACCTGGCGGTACTGGAATGGGTCTACGAGGAGATCCGAGCTCAGGAGCGCAGGCTCAATCTGGAAGGCCTACCGCCGGAGCAGGCGATCAAGAAGCTGATCGAAAGCTCGTTCGATCACCTCGCGGCGCACCCTGACTTCATCGTGCTGCTGAACGACGAAAACCGCAGCGGCGCCCGCCACGTTCGCGGCTCGCGCAAGCTGGAGGCGATGCATTCTCCCCTGGTCAGCCTGGTCTCGACGATCCTGGCGCAGGGCGTGAAATCGGGCGTTTTCCGCAAAGGGATCAACCCGGTGCATCTCTATATCTCGATCGCCGGGCTCAGTTATTTCTATTTCTCGAACACACCGACATTGTCGGCGATCTTCGGCAAGGACCTGTCGAGCAGAGCGGCCCGGCAGGCCCGCCGCAGGCACGTGGTCGACCTCGTGCTGCATTCGCTCCGGCCCTAATCAACCAGATGGTTGATTAGCTGGGACGTTCGCGCTAGATTGCCGCCACGCGCCCGGGAGCCGGGCGCATGGCAAGGGAGCATCCGGTGTTCAGCGACGACGGGCGATCGATGCGAAATCTGGCGATCATCCTGATCGTGCATCTTGCCGTGATCGTGCTGTGGCAGGTGCTGGTCGACGCCTTTCAGGTGCCTAAATTCATCCTGCCCTCGCCGCTCGCCACCATCGCGACGCTGACCTCGGCGAAATACGCCTGGCTCTCCAATCTCGCGGTGACTGCGGCCGAGATCCTCGGCGGCTTCTGCCTGGGTGCGCTGGTCGGCATCATGCTGGCCGTGTTGTTCACCTGGTCGCCGCTGATCAGCCTGTTGCTGCTGCCGCTGTTCGTAACGCTGAACATGATCCCGAAAGTGGCGCTCGGGCCCCTCTTCATCGTCTGGTTCTCCTACGGCATCTTCCCGAACATCCTGATCGCATTTTCGATCTGCTTCTTTCCGATCATGCTGACCACCGCGCGCGGTTTGAGCGAGGTCGAGCCGGACCTGCTGGACCTCGTGAAGTCGCTGCGCGGCTCGCGCTGGACGCTGTTCCGGAAGATCCAGCTGCCCGGCGCGCTGCCTTACGTGTTTTCCGGCATGAAGGTCGGCGCGATCCTCGCCGTCGCCGGCGCCATCGTCGGCGAATTCATCGCTTCCGAGCGCGGGCTCGGCTACCTCATGATCCAGGTGCAGTCCTCGCTCGATACGCCGGCGATGGTGATGGCAGTGGTGCTGCTGACATTGCTGGGCGTGGCACTCTACGGACTGGTTCTGGGCCTCGAGCGGATGTTCGTCGTCCGCGACATCCGCCTGCAATAGGAAGACGGGGAAGAAACATGCTGCTGACGCGCGACACCCTGCCCCACACGATTGCGGATATCGCCGCGCTCGACGATCTGCTGTGCCGCCCGAGCCAGGCGCTGATCGACGATCTCCGCAAGGTCGACGGCGACATCATGATTTTGGGCGTTGCCGGCAAGATGGGCCCGACGCTCGCGGGCCTTGCCAAAGCTGCCGTTCCGGGTCGGCGCGTGATCGGTGTCGCGCGGTTCAGCGACGTCGGCGTAAAGGACTGGCTGCAGGCCCGCGGCGTCGAGACGATCAACTGCGATCTGCTGGACGAGGCCGCCATCAAGGCGCTGCCGAAAATTCCGAATATCATCTTCATGGCCGGCCGCAAGTTCGGCGCCGAGGGCGATCTGTCGCTGACCTGGGCGATGAATTCACACGTCCCGGCGCTGGTGGCGCAGGCCTTTGCCGGCTCGCGCATCGTCGCGTTCTCGACCGGCTGCGTCTATCCGTTCGTGTCGGTCAACGGCAAGGGTTCCGACGAGGACATGGCCCCTAATCCGCCCGGCGAGTATGCGCAGTCCTGCGTCGGGCGCGAGCGTATGTTCGAATATTTCTCGAAGCGGCATTCGACGCCCGGCCGCCTGTTCCGGTTGAACTACGCGATCGACATGCGTTACGGCGTGCTGCACGACATCGCCAGCAAGGTGCTGCAGGGCAAACCGATCGACGTCAGCCTCGGCCACGTCAATTTCATCTGGCAGGGCGATGCCTCATCGCAGGCGCTGCGGTGCCTGGCGCATTGCGAAACGCCGACCTCGCCGATCAATGTCAGCGGCCATGAGATCCTGTCCGTGCGCGATCTCGCCGCCAGGTTCGGCCAGCGTTTCGGCATCGCGCCCGTCATCACCGGCAAGGAAGAGCCGACGGCGTGGCTGACCAATACTTCGCAGGCGGTAAAGCTGTTCGGCCTGCCGATCGTGGATACCGAGCAGCTCATCAGCTGGACCGCCGACTGGGTGTCGCGATCGATGCCGAGCCTCGGCAAGCCCACCAAATACGAGGTGCGCGATGGCCGCTACTGAGCCGATCGACATCCTCAAGCTCGGTATCGGCGACGCAGAGGCCGGGCTGGTGCTGTCGGCCGAGGCCGGCTGGAACCAGAACGTGGCCGACTGGCGCTACTTCCTGAGCCATGGCGTCGTGTACGGCGTGCGTGATCGCGACCGGCTGGTGGCAACGGCGGCATTGCTGCCCTACTCCGCCGGCAATGCCTGGATCAGCATGGTACTGGTGACCGCCGACTTTCGCCGCCGCGGTATCGCGACAAGGCTGATCGATGCTTGCCTTGGCGCAGCCGTGCAACGCAATCTGACGACCTGGCTGGACGCGACACCGGCCGGCGCCACCGTCTACGGCCCGCTCGGATTCACACCGACACTGGAACTGCGGCGCCTGCGGCTGCTGCAGCCGAACGGCGCCGAGGCCCCACAAGCCTGCTCGGGAAGTGTCGATGCATTGATAACGCGCGATACCGGCGCCATCGGGTTCGAACGCAACTCCCTGCTGTCGGAATTCGCGGCGCGTGCGGATTCGCGCATTGTGTCGAATCGCCGGGCCGTCGCACTCGTCCGTAGCGGGCGCACCGCGCGCCACATCGGTCCGATACTCGCAGATGGAACAGACGAGGCCCTGGTGCTCGTGAACGCCATCATTCACGCCGAGAGCGGGCCGTGGCTGATCGATGCCGTTCATTCCCGGAGTGAATTTCTGGACGGCCTCGTCGGCTCGGGCTGGAACATCGAGCGACCATTTCAGCGCATGCGCTTCGGTCGGCAGACAACCTCGCCGACACAACTGCCGTTCGCCGTCGCCGGCCCGGAATTCGGATAGGACGCATTCATGCACCACAGCGAAATCAAGCCCGATGTCCGCAAGCTGATTGCCGACGGCACCGTGATCCCCGCGCACCCGCTCGCGCTCGATGCCGACCGCAAGCTCGATATGCGGCATCAGCGGGCACTGACCCGTTACTATCTGGATGCCGGCGCCGGAGGACTTGCCGTCGGCGTTCACACCACGCAGTTCGCGATCCGCGACGTCGGTCTCTACCGGCCGGTGCTCGAACTGGCGGCCGAGACGGCGGCGAACTGGGCGAAGCGTCCGCTCGCGATGGTCGCGGGTCTCGCCGGAGCGACCAAACAGGCGATTGCTGAGGCGCAAACCGCCGTTGGCATCGGCTACCACGCCGGCCTGCTCAGCCTCGCAGCCATGAAGTCTGCTTCTGAGGATGAAATCATCGCGCACTGCGAGGCGGTGGCGCGCGAGATCCCGCTGGTCGGCTTCTACCTGCAGCCCACGGTCGGCGGCGTCGTTCTCGGCGCCAGCTTCTGGCGGCGTTTCGCCTCCATCGACAACGTCATCGCCATCAAGATCGCACCATTCAATCGCTACCGGACACTGGACGTGCTGCGCGGCGTGGCGGCCGCCGGCGCGCTCGACCGCGTCGCGCTCTATACCGGCAATGACGACCACATCCTGCTCGACCTGATGCTGCCGTTCGATCTGCGCGACAAGGGCGTCACCACGCGGACCTGGTTCAAGGGCGGCCTGCTTGGTCACTGGTCGGTATGGACCGCGAGCGCGATCAGGCAATTCGAGATGTGCAAGGACGCGCGCGGCAAGGACGCACTCCCCGCGGACCTGCTGGCGCTCGATGCCCGCGTCACCGATTGCAACAGCGCGTTCTTCGACGTCGCCAACAATTTTCATGGCTGCATCGCCGGCTGTCATGAAATCCTGCGGCGGCAGGGACTGATGCAGGGGCTCTGGTGCCTCGATCCCGACGAAGGCCTCAGCCCGGGCCAGATGGAAGAGATCGACCGCGTCTGCCGGGAGCATGGCGATCTCTCGGACGACGCGTTCGTGAAAGCCAATTTGCGGAAATGGCTGGCATGACGGCGGAAGAGCCCTTCATCAGCCTGCGCAACGTCCGCAAGGTCTATCGCTCCAGGGGAACGGAATTCCTTGCCGTGTCCGACGTCACCATGGACGTGCAGGAGGGTGAGCTGGTTTCGCTGGTGGGCCCCTCCGGCTGCGGCAAGACCACCGTGCTGAAAATTCTGGCCGGACTTCACGACGCCGATGGCGGCACGATCAAGATCGGCAACACCAGAACGCCGTTCGATCCCGCGCGCGATATCGGCATGGTGTTCCAGCAGGCGCTGCTGCTGAAATGGCGGACCATTCTCGACAACGTGCTGCTGCCGGCCGAGATCGTCGGGCTGCCGATGAAGGCGGCGCGCGCCCGTGCCCGCGACCTGCTCAATCTGGTGGGCCTTGCCGGTTACGAGGACAAATATCCGCAGCAATTGTCCGGCGGCATGCAGCAGCGCACGGCGATCGCGCGCGCCTTCATCCACGATCCCAAGCTGATCCTGATGGACGAGCCGTTCGGCGCGCTCGACGCGCTGACCCGCGAGCAGATGAACCTCGAAATGCTCAGGATCTGGCGCGAAAGCGGCAAAACCATTCTGTTCGTGACCCACAGCATCCAGGAAGCGGTGTTCCTGGCGTCGCATTGCGCGGTGCTGACCGCGGGGCCGGCGCGCATGGCCGAATATTTCCCCATCGATCTGCCCTTCCCGCGCGCGCTGCCGATCAAGACCACGGATGAATTCGGTGCCTATGCAAGGCGGATCTATGCGCTGCTGGGATTGACCCCGGGAGCGTAGCTCCGCATACGCATCATGCAGCAGCATGGCTGGGGCGAGCTGCGCGTCCGTAGTACACGCCGCTATGGGTGCAACCGCCCCCGGCGTGGAGCCCCGACAGAATGTCCGCAGACGCAACCGAAAAGCCGCCGATGGACGGCGTGCCGCCCGAACTCAGACGATGGGCGATTGCAGCGATCTTCACGGCGCTGGCGCTGGCCTCGCTGGATACCGCGATTGCCAACATTGCGCTGCCCGCCATCGCCGCCGATCTCAAGGTCAGCCCGGCCGATGTGATCTGGGTCGTCAACGTCTACCAGATCGCGCTGGTGGCGACTCTGCTGCCGCTCGGCGCGCTCGGCGAGATCGTCGGCCATCAGCGCATCTATATCGGCGGCTTGCTGTTGTTCACGATCGCGTCGATCGGCTGCGCACTGGCGTGGTCGCTGCCGAGCCTGATCGTGGCGCGGACGCTGCAGGGTCTGGGTGCCAGCGGCATCATGGCCGTGAACGCGGCGCTGGTTCGGTTCGTCTATCCGACGCACATGCTCGGCCGCGGTTTCGGCCATAACGCGCTTGTCGTTGGGACCGCCTTCACGCTCGGGCCGGCGATCGCGTCCGGAATCCTGGCGCTGGGGCCGTGGCCGTGGCTGTTTGCGATCAATATCCCGTTCGGCCTGATCGCGGTGTGGATCGGCCTGAAGACGCTGCCGCCGACGCCGCGCGCGACGCACCGGTTCGACTTTGCCAGCGCGGCGCTGACCACCAGCTGTCTCGGCCTTTTCATTGTCGGAATCGGCAGCGCGGCGCACAAGGCTCCGCCCGCGCTGGTCGCAGCTGAACTAATCGGCGCGATCGTCCTCGGCTGGATCATGACGCGGCGGCAGGCGGATCATCCGGCGCCGATGCTGCCGATCGATCTGTTCCGGCGGCCGATGTTCGCCCTGTCGGCAGCGACGTCGGTCTGCACCTTCGCTGTGCAGGGCATCGCCTTCGTGTCGCTGCCGTTCTATTTCGAGGACGTGCTGATGCGTACCCAGGTCGAGACCGGCTTCTTCATGACCCCGTGGCCGCTGGTGGTCGCGATCATGGCGCCGATCGGCGGCCGGCTGTCCGATCGCTATCCCGTCGGCATCCTCGGCGGCATCGGGCTGATCCTGCTCGGCATCGGCATGACGCTGCTGGCGACGCTGCCGGCGGAACCTGGCGTCGCCAACATCGT
>JAQSDT010000720.1 GCA_029946075.1 bacterium
CGGGGGCGCAGACCCCCGGTGCGCGGCCCGCGGCGGCCGATCGAGACGAGGCTCTTCTCAACTCCGGCCTTGGGTGCAGTGGAAAGTTCGACCAGCGTCGGCAGAAAACCCGCCAGCGTCTTGCCGGCGCCGGTCGGGGCGATCAGCAGCGCCGAGCGATCGTCGCGGGCCTTTGCCAGCAGCGCCAGTTGATGCTCGCGCGCCGACCAGCCGCGCGAAGCGAACCAGGCGCGGAAGCGCTCGGGCAGCAGCGCAGCCGTTTCAAGCGGCGTGAGGGGCAAAGGAATTTGCGACGGCACCGCCAAGAGGTAAGCCGTCGGGGCGGATTCGTCGAGGGTTGGGGCGGTTTTAACCTCGCCCCGCTTGCGGGGAGAGGTCGGATCGCATCGTCAGATGCGATCCGGGTGAGGGGGGTACAGGTCCGACGGCTTGCACCGCCTGGTGGAGAGAGCCCCTCACCCCGACCCTCTCCCCGCAAGAGCGGGGCGAGGGAGAAGCAAGACCTACTCCGTCACCGGCTTGTCGGAGATATCCCAGTCCTTGCCGTTGAACTGCGAGATGAACAGCGTCTTCATCGGCGTGTAATCGTCCGGCGTGTAGCTGAAATTGACGCCGTCGAGGAAGTACGGCGAGTGGAAGCCGGCCAGCGTGGTGGCGTGCTTGAGCACGTTGGCGCGGGTGAGGTCGTTGCCGCAGCGGCGCAGGATTTCCGCCATCGACACCACCTGGCCATAGCCGGCAAAGGCGATGGTGTTGTCGGGGTCGACGTTGGGCAGATACTTCTTGCGCAGCTCCTCGAACGCGATCACGTCAGGGTCCTTCTCGAAGCGCGGCACGCCGACTTCCTTGGCGTAGCGGATCGCGACGATGCCGCTGCAGTTCTCGAGGCCGGCGGCGCTCAGGATCGAGCGACCGGTCGAGCCGGCGGACAAGAGATGCAGCGGCTTCCAGCCGAGTTCCGCGACTTTCCGGATCGACTGCGACGACGCCTTGCCGGTCGAGATGTTGTAGAACACGTCGGCGCCGGACTTGGAGAGGTTGATGAGCTGCGAATCGACCGTCGGCTCGGTCAGATCGTAGCTCTGCTCCATGATCACCTTGGCGGTGCCGCCGGCATCTGCCAGCACCTTCTTGAACGGGCCGAGGAAGTCGCGGCCGAAATCATCGTTCTGGTAGAGAATGCCGACCTTGGCGTTCGGGTTCGCATTGATGACGTGCTTAGCGAGAATGCGCGCTTCGGTCGGATAGAGCGGCAGGCCGGCCATCGTCCATTTGAAGTTCTTCGGGTCGTTCCACTTCGACGCGCCGGTGTTGAGCAGCAGCTGCGGCACGCCCTTCGAGTTGAGATATTTGTGCACGGCGGTCTGCGGCGCGGTGCCGAGCGAGCCGTACAGCGCCAGCACTTCGTCCTGCTCGACCAGCCGCCGCGTCGCCTCGACGCATTTCGGCGCGCTGTAGCCGTCGTCCATGGTGAGGAATTTCACCTTGCGGCCGTTGATGCCGCCCTTTTCGTTCAGCATCTGGAAATAGGCTTCGCCGACGCGGCCGAGCACGCCGTAGAGCGAGCCGGGGCCGGAATGCGGCACGGTCTGGCCGAGCTTGATTTCGGTGTCGCTGGCGCCGGGATCGTATTTCTTTTCCTGCGCCCGGACGAACGGCGCGGGCAACGCGGTGGCGAGAACACTGGCGAGCGCGGTGGCGCCGAATTCACGGCGGGTTTGCTTGTTCTTCATTGTTGTTTCTCCCTTTGATGGGAGCCTTGATCAGCCATTCCGGCAGCACTGGCAATAGGCCTCATGCAGCAGCAATGCCGCCATACGCGCCGCGCGTAGCGTCTAGACTCAAGTTTTGGCGGCGACGCCGACGAGGCCGGGAACCGGCGCGTGGTCCTCGTTGCGGGCCGAACGATCCTCCAGCAGCGACAAGGTGAGGCCGGCGGCTTCGACCGCTCCGCGCACGTAAGCCGGCGCATGGGCATAGCGGAGCCCGGTGCCGAGAACGACGCCCTCGCCGCGATGGGTTTCCGTGGTGAAAGCCAGCAGCCCGCCCGGCGCCAGCACGCGATGCGCCTCGTTCATCAAAGGCCCGAGGTCGGCGACATAGACCATCGCATCGGCCGCGAGAACGAGATCGGCGCTCGCGTCCGCCCTGCCGCGGAGGCCCTGCAGCATGTCGGCGACCTCGAGCTCAGCATACAGCCTGGTGGCGCGCGCGCGTTCGATCATGCGCGGCGACAGGTCGACGCCGAAGAATTCATCGGTGCTATTGGCGAAGGCCGTGGCGGCGAGGCCGGTGCCGCAGCCGAGATCGATCGCGCGCTTGAAGAGCGCCGGCTTGCGCGCCGCCGCGCGCACCGACAGCACCGCGGCGAATAGCAACTCGGGGCCGCGATAGCCGAGATCGCCGACCAGCGAGGATTCGAACCGCGGTGCATATTGATCGAACAGGGTCTGCACATAGGCCTGCGACATGCCGGCAACCGGCGCGGCGTCGAGGCGCATCAGCCGGAGGCCGGCGCCGTGCCGGTCATCGGGGTCGCTGTCCCTCGCTCTTTGAAAGGCCTCTACCGCGGCCTTGTGCTCACCGAGTTCCTCGCGGATGCCGCCGAGCGTGAACCATGCAGAGGTGAAGTTCGGCGCCAGCTCGATCGCCTGCAGCAAGAGATCGGCGGCGGCCGGAAGGTCGCCCTTCAATTGCAGATCGCGCGCGAATTCGAACCGGCGGTCGGCCATCAGATCGCCGGAGGAAAGAAACAATCGCGCGGGCATGGGTTCCAGTGGAGGTGAAAAACCGGTCTCGGGCGTCCTATATAGCCTGAATGCGTCCGCACGACATCCTGATGCCTGTTTCCGCCGGCCTGTGCTGCAAGCCGGGCGGCTTTCATATCGATCCGGTCCGCCCGGTCGAACGCGCGGTGATCACCCACGGCCATTCCGACCACGCCCGCCCCGGCCACGGCAAGGTGCTCGCCACGCAGGAAACGCTCGACATGATGCGGCTGCGCTACGGCGACAATTTTGCCGGTAGCACGCAGGCGATTCGTTACGGCGAAGAAATCCGGCTCGGCGACGCCAGCGTCAAATTCCATCCCGCCGGTCACGTGCTGGGGTCGGCGCAGATCGCCGTCACCTGCAAGGACACCCGCATCGTCGCCTCCGGCGACTACAAGGACGCGGTCGACCCGACCTGCACGCCGTTCGAAGTGGTGCCCTGCGATGTCTTCATCACCGAGGCGACGTTCGGCCTGCCGGTGTTTCGTCACGGCGACGCCATGGACGAGGTGAAGAAGCTGCTGGCCTCGGTCGCGTTGTTTCCGGAACGCGCGCATCTGGTCGGCGCCTATTCGCTCGGCAAGGCCCAACGCGTGATCGCGCTGCTGCGCAAGGCCGGTTACGACGCGCCGATCTACCTGCACGGCGCGATGGAGGCGATCACCTATTACTACCAGAGCCGCGGCATCGAACTCGGCGATCTGCGTCCCGCCAAGGGCATGAAGAAAGCCGATCTTGCCGGCACCATCACGCTGGCGCCGCCTTCGGCCACTTCGGACATCTGGACACGACGTTTCCCCGATCCGGTCACGGCGTTCGCATCCGGCTGGATGCGGGTGCGCGCGCGAGGCCGCCAGCGAGGCGTCGAACTGCCGCTGGTCATCTCCGACCATGCCGACTGGGATGGCCTCACCGCCACCATCGCAGCCACCGGCGCCGGCGAAATCTGGGTCACCCACGGCCAGGAAGACGCGCTGGTGCACTGGTGCAAGTCGCGCGGGCTGGCTGCGCGCCCGCTCAATCTCGTCGGTTACGGCGACGAGGAAGAGAGCGAACCGGCCAGCGGCGAGGCCGAGGCATGAACCGCTTCGCCGCACTGCTGGACCGCCTCGCCTACGAGCCCGGCCGCAACAACAAGCTGCGGCTGCTCACGGCCTATCTGCGCGAGACGCCGGATCCCGACCGCGGCTACGCGCTGGCGGCGCTGACCGGCGCGCTGTCGTTCAAGCACGCCAAGGCGGGGCTGATCCGCGATCTGATTGCCGACCGGACCGATCCGGTGTTGTTCGAGTTGTCGTACGATTATGTCGGCGATCTTTCGGAGACGGTCGCGCTAATGTGGCCGAAGTCGGTTGCTCATCGCGACAAATCTTTGCTGGGCCACCCCTCTCCCCCGCCCTCCCCCGCAAGGGGGGAGGGAGCGCAGTTGGGTGCTGCGCTGTCAGCGCAGATGAACCAAAAAACTACACACGAAACTCTCGCCGTCCCCTCCCCCCTTGTGGGGGAGGGTCAGGGAGGGGGGTATCCCACGGGCGGTCCGCTTGATGACGCCCTTCCTCCGAAGAGTCACGACAACCCGCCTCCCCCAACCCTGTCCGAAGTCGTCACTACGCTGCGCACGCTCGGCAAGACCGAACTCCCGAAACAGCTTTCACGCTGGCTTGACGAGCTCGACGAGACCGGGCGCTGGGCCTTGTTAAAACTCGTCACCGGCGCGATGCGGATCGGGATTTCGGCGCGGCTGGCCAAAACCGCCGCCGCCGCGCTCGGCGACAAGGACGCCCACGACATCGAATTGATGTGGCCCGGACTGTCCCCGCCCTATCTCGAGCTGTTCGCCTGGCTGGATGGCCGCGGCGACAAACCCGTCAACCGCGACCCCGCACCGTTTCGCCCTGTCATGCTGGCGCATGCGATCGAGGATTCGGATTTCGCCCATCTCGATCCGGCAGAATTCATCGCGGAATGGAAATGGGACGGCATCCGCGTGCAGGCGGTCGCGGGCCGCGACGAGCACGGCCGGATGGTGGCGCGGCTCTATTCGCGCACCGGCGAGGACATCACCAAAAGCTTTCCCGACCTCGTGCCATCGCTGCGCCTGCCGGGCGCCATCGACGGCGAACTGCTGGTGCTGCGCGAGGGCCGGGTGCAGACATTCAACGTGCTGCAGCAGCGGCTGAACCGCAAAGTGGTCTCGCCGAAGCTGATGAAGGATTTTCCGATCCATCTGCGCGCCTATGATCTGCTCGGCGACGACGAGAACGATTTGCGCGAGCTTCCGTTTGCCGAGCGCCGCGCGCACCTGCAGAAATTCATCCGCAAGCTCGACGACCCGTGCATCGACCTGTCGCCGACGGTCGCCTTCGACAGCTGGGACGCGTTGATGGCCGCCCGCGCCGATCCCGCCGGGGCGGGCGCCGGCGAGGATGCCGAAGCGATCGAGGGCGTGATGCTGAAGCGGCGCGATGCTCCCTATCTGCCGGGCCGGCCCAAGGGCCAGTGGTGGAAGTGGAAGCGGGACCCGCACATCATCGACGCCGTGCTGATGTATGCGCAGCGGGGCCATGGCAAACGCTCGTCCTATTATTCCGACTACACTTTCGGCGTATGGACCGCCGGCGAGAGCGGCGAAGAGCTGGTGCCGGTCGGCAAGGCCTATTTCGGCTTCACCGACGAGGAACTGCTGCAGATCGACCGTTTCGTCCGCCGCAATACCACCGAAAAGTTCGGCCCGGTCCGCCATGTCGTGCATGAGCCGGATCAGGGGCTGGTGCTGGAAGTCGCGTTCGAGGGGCTGGCCCGCTCGCCGCGGCATAAATCGGGCGTCGCGATGCGGTTTCCCCGCATCAGCCGGCTGCGCTGGGACAAGCCGCCGCGCGAGGCCGACCGGCTGGAGACGCTGGAGCGGATGCTGAAGGACGTGACAAACATTTAACTTATCTCGAGCGCATGGCAGCCATTGATTGGCGATGCCGGGTTCCCCATCTGCCCCGCCGTGCCCTATACTGCCACCAAGCGGACCATCCCGCGGGAGAGATCGATGCAAAACGACGCCAGAGACCTGCCGGCCAGCAATGACGGCCTCTATCGCTTCCTCGGCGGCTCGCCGATGTCGGTGGCGTTCCGGCTGATCATGCTGTCGATCCTCGTGGGCGTGGTGCTCGCCACCATCGGCTTCGATCCCTGGAATATCCTGCACAGCATCCAGACGCTGTTCCGCCGGCTGTGGGATCTCGGCTTCGACGCCGTCAACTGGCTGTGGCGCTACTTCCTGCTCGGCGCCGTCATCGTGATCCCGATCTGGCTGCTGTCGCGGCTGTTCGGAAGCCCGCGCGGACGCTGATCCCTCACAAGCGGTAGCAGCCGATGCAATTGCGATTTGTCGGCTGCGGCGACGCGCTCGGTTCGGGAGGCAGGTTCAACACCTGCTTCCACGTCACGGGCGCGCGCGCCAACTTCCTGATCGATTGCGGCGCCTCGTCGCTGCCCGCGCTCAAGCGTCTCGGCATCGTCCGCGACGCGATCGATCTGATCCTGATCACCCATTTCCACGGCGACCATTTTGGCGGCCTGCCGTTCCTGCTGCTGGACGCGCAGTTCACGCGCCGCGCGCGGCCGCTGGTGATCGCAGGCCCGCAGGGCATCGAAACCAAGCTCGCCCACCTCATGGAATCGCTGTTCGAGCATTCTTCGAGAACGCAGCAGCGCTTCGGGCTTTCCGTCGTTGCGCTCGAACCGCTGCAGAGCCGGACGTTTGGCGGCATCAACGTGACGCCCTATCCCGTCGTCCACGGCGAATCCGGAGGGCCGTTTCTGGCCTACCGGGTGGAGGCCGAAGGTCGCGTCGTTACCTACAGCGCCGATACCGAATGGACCGACACGCTCATCCCGGCGGCGCGCGGCGCCGATCTGTTCGTCGCGGAAGCCTATTACTACGACAGGATCGTCAAGAACCACCTCAGCCTGACGACGCTCGAGGCGCATCTGCCGGAGATCGACGCGAAGCGACTGGTGCTGACGCATATGAGCGACGACATGCTCGGCCGGCTCGGCGAGTTGCCTCATCTCGCCGCGCATGACGGCATGATCGTCGAATTCTAGGCATGCATTCGGTCAGCTCACCAACACGGGTCAGTTCGGCGCAGGTGTTCGCGATCGCGGGTCCCGCGATGATCGCGAACCTGACGACGCCGCTGATCGGGATCGTCTCGACCACCGCGATCGGCCGGCTCGACGACGCGGCGCTGCTCGGCGGCGTCGCGATGGCGTCGGTGATCTTCGATTGCCTGTTCTGGCTGTTCGCCTTCCTGCGAATGGGCACGGTGGCGTTCACCGCGCAATCGCTCGGCGCGGGCGAGACGAGCGAGTTGCGCGCCATCCTGGTCCGCGGGCTGATCGTCGCGGCAGTGATCGGCACGGCTCTCACCGCACTGCAGGCACCGCTCTCGGCCATTCTGCTCGGCGCGATGGGCGGCAGCGAGGCCGTCACGCGGGCCGCAACAACGTACTTCGCGATTCGGATCTGGTCGGCGCCGCTGGCACTTGGCAATTACGTCGTGCTGGGCTGGCTGATCGGCCAGGCCCGCGCCAAACTCGCACTCAGCACACAGATCACCATCAACCTCATCAACATGGCGGCGACGGCGCTATTGGTGCAGGTGTTCGACTTCGGCATTGCCGGCGCTGCGAGTGCCGCCGTTGTCGCTGAGGCCGCCGGCCTCGCGCTCGGCGGCCTGATTGCGTACCGCCTTTCGCAAGGCCACCCGGCCCTGTCACGCGCGATGCTGTTCGACCGCGCCAGGCTGACGCGGATGCTCTCGGTCAACCGCGACATTATGATCCGCACCGCGTCGCTGATCGCGGCGTTCCTGTTCTTCATCGCACAGGGCGCCCGCGCCGGCGACATGACGCTCGCTGCCAACGCCGTGCTCAACAATTTCCTCTTGATCAGCGCCTTCTTCCTCGACGGTCTTGCCAACGCCGCCGAACAACTCTGCGGCCGCGCCTATGGCTCCCGCGATAAGGAAGCGTTTGCC
Organism: bacterium; assembly: GCA_029946075.1. Lineage (GTDB taxonomy): Bacteria > Pseudomonadota > Alphaproteobacteria > Rhizobiales > Xanthobacteraceae > Bradyrhizobium. The sequence continues at coordinate 7,808 of JAQSDT010000720.1, forward strand.
GGTGCGGTCCGCCTCGTTATCAAGTGGGGCTTCGGCTTTGCGCTTGCCGTCGCCGCCTGTTTCCTGCTGTTCGGCCCCATGCTGATCGACATGATGACGGCGAGCGTCGAGGTGCGGCGCATCGCGCGCGACTATCTGTGGTTCGTGATCTTTGCACCGCTGCTCGGCGTGTTCGCCTTCGCCTATGACGGCGTCTATATCGGCGCGACCTGGGCGCGCGACATGCGCAATCTGATGATGGCTTCGCTCGTCATCTTCCTAGCCGCGTGGCTTGCGCTGCGCGGCTTCGGCAATGCCGGATTATGGGCGGCGCTGCTGGTCCACTACGCCGCCCGCGGCGGGCTGGAGGCGCTGAAATATCCGGCGCTGTACCGGGCCTCGTTCAGGGCGTGAGAGCTTCGCGCTTCGTAGCCTCGTAGCCCGGACGGAGCGCAGCGAAATCCGGGATTCCCGCCACTTGTACGAAGGTCCCGGATTGCGCTGCGCTCCATCCGGACTACGGGTTTCTACTTCACGGGCCAGTCTTCGGCGGTGATCGTGGCGGCGTCGGCGCCGACGATTTCGGACAGCGAATCCCGCCCGGTGCGCAGCAGCGTCGAGGAAAGATCGTTCTTGATGCTCTCGACGAGACCGAGGCCCTTGTAGACCAGCGACGAATAGAGCTGGATCAGGCTGGCGCCGGCGCGGATTTTCGTCAACGCGGCGCCGCCCGAGTCGATACCGCCGACGCCGATCAGCGGGAAAGCGCCCTCGGCGCGCACATAGGTTTCCGCCACCATCCGTGTCGACAATCTAAAGAGCGGCCGTCCCGACAGGCCGCCCTGCTCCCTGGCCCGGTTCGTCTCGCGCAGCGAATCGAACCGCGCCAGCGTGGTGTTGGCGACGATCATGCCGTCGACCCGGCGCGAGCGCGCGATATGCACGACGTCGTCGAGTTCGGCGAGGCTGAGATCCGGCGCGATCTTGAGCAACACCGGCGAGTCGCCGGCATTCTTGCGCACCCGCTCGCGGGCGTCGATCACCTTGGCGAGGAGGTCGTCGAGCGCGGCCGATTGCTGCAGATTGCGCAGGCCCGGCGTGTTCGGCGACGAGACGTTGACGGTGAAATAGCTCGCGACCGGCGCAAAGGTCTCGATCAGCTTGACGTAATCGGCGACGCGATCGGGCGAATCCTTGTTGGCGCCGACATTGACGCCGACGATGCCGCCCTGGTTGGCGCGCGCGGCGAGCCGGCGCAGCACGGCGTCGGCGCCGTCATTGTTGAAGCCCATGCGGTTGATGACGGCCTCGTCGCGCTCAAGGCGAAACAGCCGCGGCCGCGGATTGCCGCCCTGCGGCTTCGGCGTCACGGTGCCGATCTCGACGAAACCGAAGCCAAGCCGCAGCAGCGCATCCGGCACCTCGGCGCTCTTGTCGAACCCTGCGGCCATGCCGATCGGGTTGGGGAAATTCAGGCCGAACGCGCGCACGGCGAGTTTGGGATCGTCGGGACGCAACCGGACCGGCGGCAGAATGCGCAGGCCCTGAATCGCCATGCGGTGCGCGTCCTCCGGATCGAACCAGCGCAGCAGCGGCAGCGAAAGGGCGTCGAAAGCGCGGATCACGGGGTCAGCTCCGGAAGGTCGTGGTAGCCGTCGGAGCGCGCGCGCATGTCGAGGATCGCGGTCACCGCGCCGAGGTCGAGTTCGCCGTAGAGATGCGGAAACAGTTCGTCGTTGCGCGAGCGTTCCCAGCGCAACTCATCGCCGAGGGCATCGGCATCGACCGCGACCAGAAACAGCCCGGTCTGGCCGAAATAATGCTTTCGCGCCGTCTCGGGCAGCTGGGCGGCGGTCGAGAAATGGATATAGCCGTCGCGCAGATCGTCCGCGCTGCCCCTGTAGACGCCCTGCCGCTCAGCCTCGCGCCAGGCCGAGGCGGGGGTGATTTTGTAGATCGTGGGCACGGCGGTCCGGATTCCCTGCTTGTTGTTGAGTCTCTTGGGATTTTCCCGGAAGTGGCCGGGCTGGCGGCCGACCGTAATGGCGGCCCGCGCCTAACTCAAGCGCCACCGCGAGGAGCCTCGGGGTCGAGATTTGCGCAAATCGCGCGAATAAGGCAATAATTCCTAACTTGATTCAGGAAATTTCGATGGCCAGGCAATCCAAAATCCAACGCAACCTGACGCACGGTCAGGTCTGGGCGGCGCTGGACCGGCTGGCGGAACGCGCCGGCATGTCGCCGTCGGGGCTCGCCAAGCGCTCCGGGCTCGATCCCACCACCTTCAACAAGTCCAAGCGCACCGCCGCAGACGGCCGCGAGCGCTGGCCTTCGACCGAATCGATCTCCAAGGCGCTGGCCGCCACCAACTCGTCGATCGACACCTTCGTCCAGCTGATCGGCGACGGCGCCCGCGGCGTGCAATCGGTGCCGCTGCTCGGATTGGCGCAGGCCGGCAGCGGCGGCTATTTCGACGATTCCGGCTTTCCCGCGGGCAAGGGCTGGGACGAAGTGACCCTGCCCTCCGCCAGCGACGAACACGCCTACGCGCTGGAGATATCGGGCGATTCCATGAAGCCGGCCTACCGCGACGGCGACATCATCATCGTGTCGCCGGGCACCGCGATCCGCCGCGGCGACCGCGTGGTGGTGAAGACATCAGGCGGCGAGGTGATGGTCAAGGAACTGAAGCGCCGCACCACCAGGACGCTGGAATTGCAGTCGCTCAATCCGGCCCATGTCGATCGCACGCTGGACGCCGCCGACGTGGCGTGGATCGCAAGAATCATCTGGGCGAGCCAGTAAGGGCCTTGCCGTGACGGATGTGCTGCGCGACCTGCTGCGGGAGCAGCTTCAAGTCGTGTTGTGCGGAACGGCCGCGGGAACGACTTCCGCCGCCGAGCGGGCTTACTACGCACATCGGCAGAACAAGTTCTGGAAAATCCTGCACGAGACCGGATTGACGCCGGAGCGGCTCGAGCCACATCAGTATCGCGAGTTGCTGCAATACCGGATCGGGCTGACCGATCTCGTGAAAGCCGGCGCCGGCATGGACCGCGCGACGCTGCCGCAACTGACGGCATCGGATCGCGCGCGGCTGAACGATTCAATTTTGACGTTCCGTCCGAGATTTCTTGCGTTCACCAGCAAGACGGCCGGGGAAAAATTCTTCGGCGGCAAGCGAGATTACGGCGCGCAGGCCGAGCAGATCGGCGACACGCGCATCTGGATAATGCCGTCGACGTCAGGTGCAGCGAACGGCAGCTGGCGGCCGGAGATCTGGCACCGGTTTGCGGAGGAAGTGAAGACTGGTGGCTGAGTCTTCCCTTCTCCCCTTGTGGGAGAAGGTGCCGGAGCGAAGCGGAGGCGGGTGAGGGGTATGTATCCGCGGAGACATACCCCTCATCCGTCTCGCTGTCGCTTCGCGTCAGCGATCCACCTTCTCCCACAAGGGGAGAAGGAAAAAGCTCACGTCGCGTAATCAGGCTCTTTCCGGTCCAGCATCCGCTTCAGCGCATCGAAGTGCCGCTGCGCCGGGGTCGGGCCCTTGTAGAAGTGCTCGTCCTTGTACTCACGCCGGGTCTTTTCAACGACGGGCGCCGGAAGCTGCTTCAGCCGCTGGCCGGTCCACATCGCGTAGATCTGCACCTGTGCGGCGCGCTCGACGTAATAGAGCATGTCATAGGCTTCGGCGACGCTCGCGCCGACCGTCGAGATGCCGTGATTGGCCATGAACAGCACTTGCTTGTCGCCGATCACGCGCGCCAGGCGTTCGCCCTCGGCGGGATCGACGGCCGGGCCGGTATATTCGTCGTCATAGGCGATGGCGCCGGACAAGCCGACCTCGGTCTGGCCGATCTCCTTGATGTGGGGATCGTCGAGCCGCGTCAGTGCGCTGGCGTAGGGCATGTGGGTGTGAAACACCGCTTTCGCCTGCGGCAGCGCCTTGTGGATCGGCGCGTGGATGCAATAGCAGGAGCGCTCGACATCGCCCTCGCCGCGCTTGACCTCGCCGTCGTCGATGCCGACTTCCATGAAAGAGGATGCAGTGACTTCCGACCAATGCGTCCCGAACGGAATCTGGTAGTAGCGGTCGCTGCGGCCGGGCACCACGAAGGTCAGATGATTGAAGATGCCTTCGGAAAAGCCCTGGTTGAAGGCGAGGCGATGCGCCGCCGCCAGATCGACCCGCGCCTGCCATTCCTCGGCGCTGTAATTATCGAGCGACTTCGGCGAAACCCTGAACTGCATCCGCGTTCTCCCTGATCCGCTGAGCCCCTCGGCCGGGGCTTCGTTGCTGTTGTACCGGCATACTAGCCCAATCCGCAGAAGGCGGTTGCTGAAATTGCGCCGGGCCGGCCTTCCCGCCTTGCACACCCCATCGGCTGACGATCGCCGCAGTTGCGAAAGGATTGCGATGCACCCGAGCATGATTTCGGGTTCCCTTCGCCCTGGAATCGGATACTGGGAACCTTTCATCAAGCAATGAGGAGCATCACATGGATCGTCGCAATCTATTGAAGGCGCTGGCGGGGCTCGCGCTCTGTCCGGTTTGCACCACGCAGGGGTTTGCCGCCGAAGGCGCGCACTGGAGCTACGAGGGCGCGGCGGGCCCGGCCAAATGGGGCGACCTCGACGCCGCCAGCAAGGTCTGTGCCCTCGGCGCGCAGCAATCACCGATCGACATCGTCAGTCCGATCAAATCCCAGCTCCCTGCCCTCAAGCTGACCTGGGCCAAGACCGCCGACACCATCGTCAACAACGGCCATACCATCCAGCTCAATTTCGCCGAGGGTAGCACGCTGAAGCTCGGCGACATCGCCTACAAGCTGCTGCAGGTGCATTTCCACCGGCCGAGCGAGCACATGATCGGCGGCAAGAGCTATCCGATGGAGGCGCATTTCGTTCACCGCGCCGATTCCGGCGCGCTCGCCGTGGTCGGCGTCATGTTATCGGAGGGCAAGCCGAACGCCGCCTTCAGCAAGATCGTCGCCACCATGCCGGCCAAGGAAGGCCCTGCGGTAAAGGCCGACGCAGCGATCAACCCGAACGCGATGTTGCCGCCGAAGCTCGGCTATTACCGCTATCCGGGCTCGCTGACGACGCCGCCTTGCGCGGAAGTGGTGGAGTGGCTGGTGCTGTCCAATCCGGTCCAGGTCGCCGCCGCCGACGTTGCCGGGTTTGCCAAACTCTATCCAATGAACGCGCGCCCCGCGCAGCGCGACAACCGCCGCTACGTGCTGCAATCGGGTTGAGCTCTTCTGTCTTCCCTTCTCCCCTTGCGGGAGAATGTGCCGGAGCGAAGCGGAGGCGGATGAGGGGCCTGTCTCCGCGGAGAGAACCCCTCACCCGTCTCGAATGAGCTCCGCTCATTCGATCCACCCTCTCCCACAAGGGGAGAGGGGAAGAAATCACGCCGACCGCGCCAGCGCGCCGTCGATCATCGCCACGGCGTTCGGCACGCCGTAGACCGCGACGAACGAGCCGAAGCGCGGGCCTTTTTCCTGGCCGAGCAACACCTGGTAGAGCATGTTGAACCAGTCGAGCGAGACGCCGGGACGGCCGTCCTTGCCCTTCTTGACCAGATCGAGGAACGGCTCGCGGCGCCCGATCTCGTAGACGACGTTCTGGATGTCTTCCGCGGATGATCCCGCCGGCATGTTCGACAGCGCATCGCGCAGATCCTGCAGCGCGGCGCGCTCGCCGTCGGAAGGTTCCCGGAACTGCTTCGTCGGCGCCACGAAGTCGCGATAGTAGTTGATGGCGTAGCCGACCATCGCGTCGAGCTTCGGGTGCGTCTGCGGCGTCACGCCCGGACGGTAGCGGCCGATGAAGCCCCACAGCGTTTCGGCGTTCTCCGCATTCGACGACGACACCAGCGTCAGGAGAAGCTGGAACGTGACGGGCATGTCGGACTTCGGCGGCTGGCCGGAATGGATGTGCCAGACCGGGTTGGCCAACTGCTGCTTGGCGTCCTGCCGCGCAAAACCGTCGACGAACTGCTGGTAGTCGTCGACGTTGCGCGGGATGACGTCGAAATACAGCCGCTTCGCCGCCTTGGGCTCGCGGTACATGAACAGCGACAGCGATTCCGGCGAGGCGTAGCGCAGCCATTCGTCGATGGTCAGGCCGTTGCCCTTCGACTTCGAAATCTTCTGGCCCTTGTCGTCCAGGAAGAGCTCGTAGTTGAAGCCTTCCGGCGGCGTGCCGCCGAGCGCCGCGCAGATCTTGCCGGAGAGCTTGACCGAGTCGATCAGGTCCTTGCCGGCCATTTCATAGTCGACGCCGAGCGCGAACCAGCGCATCGCCCAATCCGGCTTCCATTGCAGCTTGCAACGGCCGCCGGTGACGGGAACGGTGACGCTCTCCTTCGTTTCGGGATCTTCATACGAAATCGTGCCGGCCTTTGCGTCGTGCGCGGTGACCGGCACATACAGCACCATGCCGGTACGCGGGCAGATCGGCAGGAACGGCGAGTAGCTCGCCGCGCGCTCCTCGCGCAGCGACGGCAGCATGATCTTCATGACGGAATCGAGCCGCTCCAGCATGCGCAGCAGCGCGGCATCGAACCGGCCGGACGTATAGTATTCCGTCGAACTGGCGAATTCGTAGTCGAAGCCGAACGTATCGAGGAACGCGCGCAGCCGCGCATTGTTGTGGGCGCCGAAACTGTCATGGGTGCCGAACGGATCGGGCACCTTGGTCAGCGGACGGCCGATATGCTTTTCCAGAAGCTCCTTGTTCGGCACGTTGTCCGGCACCTTGCGCAGCCCGTCCATGTCGTCGGAGAACGCGAGCAGCTTCGTCTTGATCTTGTCCTCGGTGAGTACGCGGAAGGCGTGACGCACCATGGTGGTGCGCGCGACCTCGCCGAAGGTGCCGATATGCGGCAGCCCCGACGGACCGTAACCGGTCTCGAACAGCACCTCGTCCTTCGGACTTTTCTTCAGCCGCGCCACGATCGCTTTCGCCTGTTCGAACGGCCAGGCGTTGGATTGTTCGGCGAGCGCGCGCAAATCGTTCGGGATGGACATCTAGAAGTGCTCTCTGTGGAAGCCGCGGAAACTAGCCTTTTCGCGGCAAAATGCAAAACTGACGATGGGCCTCCATCGTCATTCCGGGATGGTCCGAAGGACCAGACCCGGAATCTCGAGATTCCGGGTT
>JAQSDT010000721.1 GCA_029946075.1 bacterium
CCTGGCGGCGATATCGCCGCCGGCATTGTGCACGAGGATGTCGATCGGGCCCAATTGCTTCGCCGTGGTCTCGATCACGCGCGCGATGTCTTCACCCTTGGTGAGATCGCCGAGCACGCGGATGGTGCGCACGCCATGCGCTGCCGCCACCGCTTCCGCCACCGCCGTCAGCGTCGATCCTTCGCCATATTCCGCCGGACCGCTCTCGCGCATGCCGTGGATTGCGATATCGGCGCCGAGGCTCGCCAGCCGTTCGGCAAAGGCGCGGCCGAGACCGCGGCCGGCGCCGGTGACGAGTGCGACCTTGCCCTTGAGCGCCCGCGCGCCGTCCTGTGAAGCCATGATGCGTTCTCCCATTTTCTTGAAGATATCAGTCTGCTGCGAGATCGCGCCCGATGGCAAGCGCCTGCAGGAACAGCAATGCGTCGAAGGCAAACCGGGCGCGCCGCGCTGACTACGATCGCCGTCCGATGTCCGTGCACCGGCCGCGCCGCCGCACCGAACTGAATCCACTTTTCAATCCGCTCAGGCTGGATCATAAAGCGCCTGATCTTCTGCCGCGCCATTGGCGGCCAATAACGCTCAGGGAGAATGTCTCGTGGCCTATTCGAATACCCAGCTGTTCATCAACGGCAAGTGGCGTCCGAGCCAGTCGGGCAAGACGATTGCCGTGCTCAACCCGGCGACCGAGGAAACCATCGGCACCGTGGCGCATGCCGACCGCGCCGATCTCGACGAGGCGCTGGATGCCGCCGCCAGGGGCTTCAAGGTATGGCGCGCGGTGTCGCCGTTCGACCGCTGCAGGATCATGCGCAAGGCGGCCGCGATCATGCGCGAGCGCAATGACGAGATCGCGCCGCTGCTGACCATGGAGCAGGGCAAGACGCTGGCTGAAGCCAGGATGGAAGCGATGGCCGCCGCCGACGTGATCGAATGGTTCGCCGAGGAAGCCAAGCGCGCCTACGGCCGGGTGATCCCGGCGCGCGGCCCCGGCATCTACCAGATCGCGATTCGCGAGCCGGTCGGCCCGGTCGCCGCCTTCACGCCCTGGAATTTCCCGATCAACCAGGTGGTGCGCAAGCTCTCCGCCGGCCTTGCCGCCGGCTGCTCAATCATCGTCAAGGCGCCCGAGGAAACCCCGGCATCCCCGGCGCAACTGATCAAGGCGTTCGCCGATGCCGGCGTGCCCGATGGCGTCATCAACCTCGTCTACGGCGTGCCCTCGGAGATTTCCGAATACCTCATTCCGCATCCGGTGATCCGCAAGATCTCCTTCACCGGCTCCACCAATGTCGGCAAGCAGCTGTCGGCGCTGGCCGGCCTGCACATGAAGCGCGCCACCATGGAACTCGGCGGTCACGCCCCGGCGATCGTCTTCAAGGACGCCGACGTCTCGTCGGCCGCGAAGATTCTGGCGGCGGCGAAGTATCGCAACGCCGGCCAGGTCTGCATCTCGCCGACCCGCATGCTGGTGCAGGACGACGTGTTCAAGGAGTTCGTCGAGAAGTTCGTCGAAGGTGCCAAGGCGATGAAGGTCGGCAACGGCATGGATCCGGACTCGAAGATGGGTTCGCTCGCCAATCCGCGCCGCGTCACCGCGATCGAAGGCATGGTGCAGGATGCGGTCGGCAAGGGCGCCAAGCTCGAAACCGGCGGTCACCGCGTCGGCAACAAGGGCTACTTCTTCGAGCCGACCGTGGTCAGCGACGTGCCGAAGGATGCCCGCGCCATGAACGAGGAGCCGTTCGGCCCGCTGGCGCTGATCTCGCGCTTCTCGACCTTCGACGAGGTCGCCGAGGAAGCCAACCGCCTGCCGTTCGGTCTGGCGTCCTACGCCTTCACCAGCTCGACCAAGACCGCGACCGCCATCGGCGCCGCGATCGAGGCCGGCATGGTGTCGATCAACAGCTTCGGCCTGGCGCTGCCCGAAGTGCCGTTCGGCGGCATCAAGGATTCCGGTTATGGTTCGGAAGGCGGCACCGAGGCGATGGACGGCTACTTCAACACCAAGTTCATCACCCAGACGGGCGTGTGAGCGACGCGGTTCGCATCGCTGATCGAGACAACCCGGCACTCTTCGAGTGCCGGGTTTTTCTTTTCTGCACTGTCAGTTCCTGATCGCGTAGAGCGGTGTGCGCAGCGTCAGCTGATAGGACGGCTTCGGCGTCCACGCGATTTGCGCGGTGATGCCGAACAGGCGGTTGTCGTCATCGTCCATGCGGTCGAGATCGAACCGCACGATCGGCTGGGTAAAGGACTGGAACGGCGTCAGGTTCAGCAATTGCGCTCCGCCAAAATGCTGCATCCCGAGACGGCTGGTGACTTTCCAGTTGTTGTCCCACTGATAGTAGCCGCCGACATAGCCCATGATGCCGGGGTCGATCCGCGCGAGCGGGGTATCGACCAGCACGCGGGTGTATTGCAGGCCGGCGAGCAGCCCGCGGGTTTCATCGGGATCGAGCGCGTAGCCGGCCTCCAGAATGGTGTTGTAGGCCGTGGTCGCCAGGGGCGAGTCCGACATGGAGCGCGTCGCGTTGGCCTGCACGGTGATGGTCGGAAACAGGCCGCCATTCTGCTGATGGATGTCGGCCTGAAATCCCATCGTGAAACTGTAGATCGAGAAACCGGTCCAGGGATCGGTGCCGGACTGTGAAGTCGTGCCGCTGACGCCGCCATAGACCGAGAGCCGCTCGTTGACGTCGACGGTGACGGGAAGGTCGATCGACAGACTCCGGCTCGATGGCGAGGTCGGAGTACGCAGCGTCGCAAAGCCTGGAAGCGTGGAGAGCAGCGGAGAGGTGCCGAAGCCGATCGAGAGCGCGCCCGCCGGCACCGTCGCATAGTTCGTGCGCAGGTCGAGATAGATGTTCGGCAGCAGCGGTTTTGGCCTGGCGACGTCTTCGTCGTCGTCATCCCTGGCGAAAGCGAGAGCGGAGAGGCTGCACGCGAACAGCAGGCCGAGCGCGAGCGCTGTTCGGCGCGGCGCACGGCGGGATGCGGTGGACATGGTGAAACGCGTGCTCAATCGACGGTGCCTGATGACGGGCCGAGATCAGCATTTGCCGCCGGTGAATTCAAGCAATCCGCCGGGCATTGGTTGTGAACTCAGGCCGGTCAGCGCCGCGGCGGAATGTCTACTGGACGCCCTTGCGGGCGGCCTCGATCGCGACCGAAAGCGCCAGCTTGGCTTCCTGAACGATGTCTTCCACCAGGTCTTCGCGGCTGACATGGGCGACATCGCCGGTGAGCAGGCCCTGTTCGGCGAGCATGACGACGCCGTGCAGCGCGGCCCAGATCTTCAGGGCGCTGCGCTCGCGCAGCAGGCCGACGGCCGGCGCTTCCAGCGCCTCCATCAGCAGGTCGAAGGTCTCGCGGGTGGCGACGCTCAGCTCGCCGCCTCTCGGCGAGCAGGCAACGATGCGCGATGCGAACATCAGGCGGAAGATGCCGTTGCGGCGCAGGCCGAATTCCAGCGTGAGCTGCGCGAAGCGCGACAGCTTCGAACGCTTCGACGGCTTGTCGATGGCGGCACGCATCATCGCGCTGAACTGGCGGAAGGCTTCGGCCGTCACCGCGGTCAGCAGCGTCTCGCGGTCGGCGAAGTGCTTGTAGGGTGCGGGCTGGGAAACGCCGAGCTTGCGGGCGAGCGCGCTGATGCTGATCGATTCCGGGCCGTCGAGTTCGACCTGCTGCAGCGCAGCCTGAACCAGGGCATCGCGGAGATCCCCGTGGTGATAGGCGTTGAGCGCTTTGCGTGCAGGTCGGAGCGACATTTGGGAGTTATGATCTATAACTTTTCGCTTGACAGCACAACCGCGCCGATAATGTAATAGAGTATAACTTAGAGGCGTTCGAAACAACCGGCGCCCGTTTCACAAACAACACAGCGCGCGGCCAAGCGTGCGTCACAGAGGGAAAACGCTGCGATGGCTGCAAGGCTGAGAATCCGTGTCGATCAGGACAAGTGCCAGGGGCACGCGCGCTGCAAATCGCTGGCGCCGGAACTGTTCGTCCTCGACGAATTCGGCAACGCCCACGAAGCCGGCGACGGCGTCGTGCCGGCCGGTCTCGAAGACAAGGCCTGGCTCGCCCAGACCAACTGTCCGGAAATCGCGATCGAAGTGACCGAAGAATAGCGGTCTCATTTCCAATCCTCCGTTTAGAACGAACGAAGCAGAAGGAACTATCCCGATGTCCGATTCCGTCAGCGTGATGCCCGCGCATCCTCCGGTCACCGACTGGATCAGGGATTTCGACCACACCGATCCGAAGTGGACCGAGAACCCGTTTCCGATCTGGGACGAGTTGCGTCACGAATGTCCCGTCGTGCACACCAAGCGCTTCCTCGGGGTGTATCTTCCGACGACCTATCAGGCGGTGAAGGAAATCGCCTACGACACCGACAGTTTCTCGTCGCGGCGCGTGCTCGTGCGCGACGAACGGCCGGAGGTGGCGCGTAACGCCGCGCCGCCGATCACGTCGGACCCGCCCTACCACAAGCCGGCCAAGCAGTTGCTGCTGCCGCCGTTCACCCCGGACGCGATGAAGAAGCTGGAGCCGCGGGTTCGCGCGATCTGCAACGAATTGATCGACGAGTTCATTGCCGACGGAAAATGCGATGCGGCGGCGCGCTACACCAAGCACATTCCGGTGCGCGCGATCGCGCACATGCTCGGCATCCCCGAAAAGGACGGCGACCTCTTCATCAAGTGGATCCACCAGATCCTCGAGCTCGGCATCAAGGACGAGAGCCAGCTGATGCAGGGCGTCCAGGAGATGACCGCCTATTTCGCCGGCCATATCGAGCAGCGCAAGCAGCGACCGACCGATGATTTGATCTCGACGCTGATGAAGGCGAGGGACAAGGAGGGCAACCCGCTGGAGGATTCCCACGTGCTGGGTTCGCTGCGGTTGCTGTTGATTGCGGGCATCGACACCACCTGGAGCGCGATCGGTTCGTCGCTGTGGCACCTGGCGAAGACGCCCGAGGACCGCGACCGGTTGATCGCGGAGCCCGGGTTGATGGCGTCGGCGATCGAGGAATTCCTGCGCGCCTATTCTCCGGTGACGATGGCGCGCGAGGTGATGAAGGAGACCACGATCAGCGGCTGCCCGGTCAAGCCTGGCAACATGGTGCTGCTGTCGTTCCCGGCCGCCAACCGCGACCCCGCGATGTTCCCCGATGCCGACAAGGTGCTGATCGACCGCAAGGAAAACCGTCACGCCGCCTTCGGTCTTGGCATCCACCGCTGCGTCGGTTCGAACCTCGCACGCATGGAAATGACGGTCGCGATCGAGGAGTGGCTGAAGCGGATTCCGGATTTCAGGCTGGATCCGGCCGGCAGGGTCACGTGGTCGGAAGGCACCGTGCGCGGCCCGCGCCAGTTGCCGGTCTTGTTCGGCAAGAAGAACTGAATGCCGGACGGCGCTGGATGTGAGTCCGGCGCCGTTCAACCTCCGCCGGCTACTTCACCTCGATCCTGGCGTCGACGGCGACCTTCTTCCACGCCTCGATATCGCGGACGTTGATGTCGCGCTGCTGATCGCCGGCGATGAACTGCGCGGTGATGCCGAGCGCCAGCAGCCGTTCGACGATATCGGCCTCGGCCAGCGATTCCTTCAACGCGCCGGAGATCTTCTGCGCGATCGGAGCGGGGATCCCGGCCGGCGCATACATCACCCACGACAGGCTGCGTTCGAAGTCGACGCCTTGCTCCTTGTAGCTGGCAACCTGCGGCAGGCTCGGCGACCGCTCGCCGCAGACCGTAATCGCCTTCAGCTTGCCGTCCTGCACCAGCGGCGTTCCTGTCGCCATGTCGACCAGCCCGAGCTTGATGTGACCGCCGATCATGTCGTTGGCGAGCTTGGCAGCGCCGCTGAACGGGACGTGCTGCAGGCGGACGCCCGCCTTCTGCGAGAGGATCTCGCCGCAGAAATGTCCGGTCGATCCGACGCCCCAGCTTCCATACAGGACCGGGTCACCCTTCTTCGACAGTTCGGCCAGTGTGCGGACGTCATTGGCCGGGAAGTCGGGCGTCGCGACCACGAGGATCGCCGACGTGCCGATCCTTCCGATGGTCGTAAAATCCTTGATCGGATCGTAGGGCAGGGCCGGGTAGACCGCAGGCGCCAGCACATGCGTGGTCATGCCGCCGATGGTGATAGTGTAGCCGTCGGGCGGCGAGGTCGCGGCCTGCTGCGCGCCGATGGTGCCCGCGGCGCCGGTGCGGTTCTCGACGAAGATGGTTTGCCCGAGGCGCTTGCCCATCCGGTCGGCGAGCAGCCGGCCCAGCACGTCGCCGCCACCGCCGGCCGCGAACGGCAGCAGCATCCTGATTTTCCGAGACGGGTAATCGTTGGCATCCTCGGCGCGCATCGGGGTCGCAGCCGCTGCGAGCGCCAGCAGCGAAAGCGCGATCGCACGAAACTTCATCCACTCACTCCCTGGGTTCTTGCTTGTTCTTGTTTCGCCGGCTTCATCCGGCGCGGACGCGACGGTCCGTGGTTCTTGCCGGAAATCTACGTCGCTTTCGCAGCCGTTTTCAAGCCGGATATCGGCGCTGCGCGCACTTGAAAAAGCCTTTGAAAACAGCTATGGGAACGGTTCCAGAAAAGCCGCCGGATGCGGCGATAATTTCGAGGGAGCGGACCGCAGGATGGCCCGGCGCGTGGAAGGAAAAGTCTGCCTTGTCACCGGTGCCGCGAGCGGTATCGGCCGCGCCGCCGTTCTGGTGCTGGCGCGCGAGGGCGGACGCATCGTCGCCACCGACCTGCAGGACGACCAGGGACGCGCGTTGCAAGGCGAACTGCGCGCCGCCGGCGGCGAGGCCGAATACTATCATCACGACGTCACCGGCGAGGAAGACTGGCAGTCGGTCGCAGCGAAGGTGCGCGCGCGGTTCGGCCGGCTCGACGTCCTCGTCAACAATGCCGGGATAGGCCTGTCGAGCCCCGTCGTCGATATGTCGTTTGCCGACTGGAAGCGGCAGGTGGCCGTCAATCTCGACGGCGTCTTCCTCGGCGTGAAATATCTGCTGCCCCTGATGCGTGAGGGCGGAGGCGGCAGCATCATCAACGTCTCCTCGATCGCCGGCATCAAGGCGTCGCCGAACGTGTCCGGCTATTGCGCCACCAAGGGCGGCGTGCGGCTGTTCACCAAATCGGTCGCGCTGGAATGCGCCGCGGCAAAGGATGGCGTGCGCGTCAACTCGCTGCACCCCGGCATCACCGAAACCGCGATCTGGGACACCTTGATCGGCACCGCCGGGGAGGGCTCGAACTCCGGCCCGCCGCGCGGCGCGACGCTCGACAAGATGACCGCCCGCGCCGTGCCGCTCGGCTTCAAGGCGGTGCCGGAAGACATCGCCAACGGCATCCTCTGGCTCGCCAGCGACGAAAGCCGCTATGTCACCGGCACCGAGCTCGTGATCGACGGCGGCCGATCGATCGGCTGAAGAATTGAACCACGGGAGACTTCCATGAGCCGCATCTTTGGCGCCGTCTGTCAGAACGGATATGTGGTGCGGGACATCCGCGCCGCGATGGACCACTGGATCAACGTGATGGGCGTCGGCCCCTGGTACTATATCGACCGGGTCAAGACCGACTGGTTTCGCCATCGCGGACAGGATTCAGCCGTCGAGATGAGCATCGCGCTGGCCAATTCCGGCGATCTGCAGATCGAACTGATCCAGCAGCGCAACGACGCGCCGTCGATGTACCGGGAGTTTCTCGACTCCGGCCGCGAAGGCCTGCAGCACATGTCGTACTGGAGCATGGACTATCAGGGCCTCTACGACCGCGCGCTGTCGCTCGGCTATAAAATCGGCCACGAAGGCCAGATCGGCGGCGAGAAAGGCCGCTTCGCCTATTTCGATACCGAGGCGCATCCCGGCACCATCGTGGAGATTTCCGATATCAGCGGCACCAAGGGCAGTTTCTTCGCGCATATCCGGAAGGTCGCCGCCAGCTGGGATGGCAGCAAGCCGATCCGCGAAGTCGGCGACCGTTGATGGATGCCTGCGTGCCGATAGTGCAGTAAGCTCGGACAGAAGCGCGGATCCGTCCGCAATAAACATAAACAGGAAATTCGAGGAGCGCCGGATGGCCAGACTACCCCTGATCGACCCCGAGCAGACCACGGGCGACGCGCGCAAGGCGTTCGACCGGATGCCGGTGAAGCTGAACATCTTTCGCATGATGGCGCATGCCGAGGCCAATTTCATTCCCGCGATGCGCTATGCCAATTCGATCCTGCACAAGCAGAAGCTCAGCCACGTCAACCGCGAACTCCTGATCCTGCAGGTCGCGCAATGGGAGCACGGCACTTACGAATGGCGGCAGCACGTGCCGATCGCGCTCGGCGTCGGCGTCACCCAGCGGCAGATCGATTGCATCGAACAGGGCAAGTATGACGATGCCGCCTTCAACGCCGCCGAAAAGGCGCTGCTGGCGTTCGGCCGCGAGGTGATCGAGAACGTCCGCGTCGCAGAACCGGTATTCGCCGAGATGCGCGCGCATTTCAGCGAACAGGAGATCGTCGAGTCGATCCTCGCGATCGGTTTCTACATGACGATGGCGCGCCTGACCGAGGCGACCGACGTCGAACTCGACCCCGCCGCCGGCATGACCCTGTTCGACAGCGGCAAGCGCCCGGCGGGCTGACCGGCGCATTGACCCTGCCGCCGCTTGCAGCGATCATCGCGCCCGGTTTGCGGTGACGGAGCGATGCGATGGCAGGGGTCGATGGTGCGGATGGTCCGAGGACGCTGGGCGAGATCGCCAGCTACCACGCCCATGTCTATTACGACCCGGCGACGACCCGGTCCGAGGCCGAGCAGTTGCGAACCTGGATCGGCGAGCGCTTCTCGGTGACGCTGGGGCGCTGGCACGACGTCAAGGTCGGCCCGCACGATCAGGCGATGTACCAGGTGGCCTTTGCCAGCGAGGTATTCCCCGAACTGGTTCCGTGGCTGATGCTCAACCACGGCCGGCTCAGCGTGCTGGTCCATCCGAACACGACCAATCCCAAACGGGATCATCAGGCCGACCCGATCTGGATCGGCCCGGCGCTGGCGGTGCACGCCGAGAAATTGCCTGAGCATGCCGAGATCGAGTATGCACCCGCGCCGAACACCAATCCGGTGCTGCGGCCCTGATAGGGCGCTGCCGGCGGCGGCCGTTTACCATTCGATGCTTCCGGGCAACAGATTTGAGCCATGATGATGGCCGGAACCCCTTGTCTCGATTATGCCTTGTTTTGGATCGCAATATGTCGGGGCATATTCGGTGAATCCCTTGCGGAATCAGTGATTCCGAAGCGCCGAGCCGGGGACGGATGGATAACAGGACGACCAGCGCTTCAGGGTTCGCTTCGAGCCGCCGTACGCGATTGCTCGGTAACGCGGCACTCGGCGTGGCCATGCTCGCCGTGGCCGCCGGAATGGCCGCCTGGATCGCCGAGTTCGACGTGGTCGGCTGGATCCAGAACCCGGCCGTAACGAATGTATCCCGCACCACCTCGTTCGACGACCGCTTCGGCCTCGGCTCGATGCGCCGATCGCTCTCGGTAAATTATCCCTCGCGGCCCTCGCGCGGCGCCCGCTCGGATTTCGACTCCGAGTTCGGGCATATCAGGAGTTCGCTGGGCGATCCGTCCGACGGGCAAGGCCAGTTCGAGGCCGTCGCGCCCGCGTCCGAGCCCGCCATCCCGTTGCCGCGAGCCCGTCCGGTCGAAGCCAATCTTCAGCTGCGCAACGATCCGCCGCCGGCGCCGCGGCAGGACAACCGCACCATGTTCGACAAGCTGGCGGATCTGGTGCCGATGCGGTTTTCGCTGGCGTCGCTGACGACGGGCGATGGCCTGCTCGGCGAGCGCAAGGATCTCGGCGCGCTCGGCTATGACGGGGTCACGGCGGTCTACGATATTTCGGCGCGGGCGGTGTATCTGCCGAACGGCACCAGGCTCGAGGCGCATTCCGGTCTCGGCAGCCTGATGGACGATCCGGCCTATGTCGACCAGCGCAATGTCGGCGCGACCCCGCCCAACGTCTACGACCTCAAGCCGCGCGAGCGCCTGTTTCACGGCGTCGCCGCGCTGCGCATGACGCCGGTCGGCGAAGCCGAAACCCACGGCCGCGTCGGCTTCCTGGTGCACAGCTATCTGCTCGGGCCGAACGGCGATTCCAACGGCTGCGTCTCGATCAAGGAATATGATCGGTTCCTCGCGGCATATCGCAATGGCGAGGTGAAGCGCCTCGTCGTGGTGCCGAGCCTGCGTGAAGGCCTCACCGCGTCGCGCCGGTCGGCTTCGCCGTCATGACCGCCGTTGCCGTCAATGCCGCCGATTCCGATACGCCGCTGCGGGCGGTATTCAAGATCAGTCTGAACGGCAAGACGGTGTCGATCGGCACCGTCGGTCAGGCCTATCGCTTCATCACCAATCTCAGTTCGATCGAATGGATCGAATTCCGTTCGCTGCATGCCGAAGCGGTCAGTTCGCTGCAAAGCGCGGCCGCCAATGCGATGCTGACGGTGCAGGCGACCAATGCCCTGCGCGCGCTGTTCGTCCGCGCCAGGCTGCTCTAGCGAGCCCTCGTGGTCCCGGCTTGGCAATTGAAGCCGGGTATGGGTATGTCTCCCGCAAGAACATATCTGAAGGGGAGCGCCGCATGTCGGGCAACGATAGCGCAGTTGAAGACGACCGCCTGATCCGCGAATTGCTGCAGAACTGGGCGATCTGGCGCGATGCCGGCGACTGGGAGCGCTTCCGCACCGTCTGGCATCCGGACGGCCGCATGATGGCGACGTGGACTCAAGGCACCGGCGACGAGTTCATCGAGATCAGCAAGCAGGCCTGGGCCAGGGGCGTCAGCATCCTGCACTTCCTCGGCGGCATCTCGGTCGATCTCGCCGGCCATCGCGCGATCTCGCAAACCAAGATGACGATCTCGCAGCGTTCCGAGGTCGAGGGCGTGCTGTGCGACGTGCTCTGCACCGGCCGCTTCTACGACTTCCTCGAAAAGCGCGGCGGTCGCTGGGGCATCGTGCTGCGGCAGCCGATCTACGAGAAGGATCGCATGGACCCGGTCACGCCGGGCACCGCGCCCGTGCTCGACAGGGCGTTGCTGGAACGCTTTCCGCCGGGCTATCGCCATCTTGCGTATCTGCAGACCCGCATCGGTTACACCGTCAAGCCGGACATGCCCGGGCTGAAGGGCCCGGAAGTCGAAGCGCTGTACGCCCGCGGCGCGGCGTGGCTGCAGGGCAAGCCGCTTTAGCTGATTTCCTTCCGCACGATCGCCGCGGCGTCGCACATCGCCTTCAGTTTTCCGAACGCGACATGGCGCGGCATGTATTTCATGCCGCAATCCGGCGCGACCACGAGGCGATCGGCGGCGACGTGCTTGAGGCCGTTGCGGATGCGGTCGGCAACCGTTTCCACGGATTCGATCTCGGGATTGCCGAGGTCGAGCACGCCGAGCATGACCTTCTTCGACGACAAATCCCTGAGCACGCCGAGGTCGAGCTTCGGTTGCGCCGCCTCGATCGATATCTGTTCGGCGTTGGTATCGGCGAGTTCGGCGAGAAAGGAATAGCCGGCCGGCTTGGTCGAGCCGGCAACGACCGCGGCATACCCGAAGCACACATGCACGACGGTGGGCACGGTGATGCCTTTGAGCGCGCGGTTGATGGCCTTGACCGCGTAGCGCCGGGCGAGGTCCGGATTGTTGCGCACCCAGGGCTCGTCGAGTTGGATCACGTCGGCGCCGGCCTTTTGCAGATCGAGCGCTTCGGCGTTGACGGCTGCGGCGAAGGCCATCGCGAGCTCTTCATCGTCCTTGTAGAACTCGTTGTGGGCTTGCTGGCTCATTGTGAACGGGCCGGGCAGGGTGATCTTGGCGGCACGCTCAGTGTTCTTGCGCAGAAATTCCATGTCGTGCAGTTCGACCGGGCCGCGGCGTCTTACCGGCCCGACGACGCGCGGCACCGGCGTTTGCAGTCCCGTGCGCGAGGTAATGATGGCCGGCTTTTCGTCGTCGATGCCTTCAAGCGCAGTGGCAAAACGGTTCGAATAGCTTTCGCGGCGGATCTCGCCGTCCGTCACGATATCGATTCCGGCGCGCTCCATGTCCCGGATGGCGACGATGGTGGCGTCGTCCTGTGCTTCCACCAGATGCTCGGCCGGCAGCCGCCACATCGCATGCAGGCGCGTGCGCGGCACCACCTTCGACAGCATGGCGCGATCGACCAGCCATTCCGGCTGCGGATAACTGCCGACCACCGTGGTCGGCAGCAGATGCTTTGGCAGGTTCATGACGGTTTCCTTGCTCTTGTTGCCGTTTGGATCGATCCATCTCGCTAAGTTATTGCATATCTTATGGTTTTAGCCATGCCTCACGGGAGCGCGCTGGTAAGGATTTTTGGGCTCAAAATCTTGGTGACAAACTCGCTATGCTCGCTTAGATAGTTCGCATGCGAACTAAATCATTGCCGAGATGAGCGCCCACCGCGAGCATCGCCTCGTCTTCCTGCTGAACGTCGCGCAGCGGCGGCTGCAGCGCTGGATGGCAGCGCGGACGCAAGCGAGCGGCGTGACCGCGTCGCAGTCGGGGTTGTTGTTCATCCTGGGCCAGCGCGACGGCGTGCTGATGGGCGAGGCCGGTGCCGCGCTCGATCTCGGACCGCCCGGCATCAGCGGCCTGGTGGACCGGATGGCATCGGCGAAGCTGATCGAGCGTCGCGCCGATCCCGACGACGGACGCGCGTGGCGGCTGTGGCTGACACCGTCCGGCCGCGCGGCCATGGCGGAGTCCAGGGCCGGACTTGTCGAGGTCAATGCCCGCCTGACCGAAGGTTTCAGCGAAGCCGAGATCGACGTCGTGGCGCGCTGGCTTACGACCCTGCAAACCAGATTTCCCAGAGGAGAAGACCAATGACCGAGCATATCAAGATCGAGAAGAGCGACGGCATCCTGACGCTGACGATGGCGCGGGCCGACAAGAAGAATGCGCTGAGCAATGTCATGTACGGCGCGCTGGCCGACGCCATCGAGGGCGCCGAGACCGACAAGTCCGTCCGCGTGCTGGTGATCCGCGGCGAGGGCGACATGTTCACGGCGGGCAACGACGTCGGCGAATTCGCGGCGATCGCGACCGGCGCGTTTCAGGGCGAGCGGCACGTCGGCCGCTTCCTGCAGTCGCTGGCGCATTCGAGCCGTCCGATCGTTGCCGCCGTTCAGGGCCGCGCCGTCGGCGTCGGCACCACCATGCTGCTGCACTGCGACCTCGTCGTGCTGGCCGAGAACGCGCTGCTGACGACGCCGTTCGTCAATCTGGCACTGGTGCCGGAAGCCGCCTCCAGCCTGCTGATGCCGCTGCGCATCGGCTATGCCCGCGCGTTCGAAATGTTCGCGCTCGGCGAGGCCGTCGATGCGAAGTCCGCATTGGCCTGGGGGATCGCCAATCGCGTGGTGCCGCTCGACAGGCTCGATGCGGAAGCGCAGGCGCTGGCGCAGCGTCTGGCCAAACAGCCGGCCGGCGCCGTCAGCACCACCAAGCGGCTGATGCGCAATCCGGAACTCCTGATGGCGCAGATCAAGACCGAGAGCGAGCAGTTCGCGGCGCGACTGAAGACCATGGAAGCGCGCGAAGCCTTCACGGCATTCGCCGAGCGCCGGCCGCCGGATTTTCTCAAGCTTGCCGCGAGCTGATCGGCAGCATTCAAAGCGTGCCCGGAATGACAGCACGAGAGCGTCGTCATTCCGGCGTGCGGCAGATTGTCCGGCTCGTTTGCCGTGAAGCCGGCTTTTTGCCCGCGGGACAATTGACCGCCTGTAGCCGCCCCGGTACGTGTTTTCCAGGCGCGTGCGGGGGAAACCAGTGAACAAGAACAATGACGCTTCCGAATTCGACTATGTGATCGTCGGCGCCGGTTCGGCCGGATGCGTACTCGCCAATCGCCTGAGCGCCAACGGCAAGCATTCGGTGCTGCTGCTCGAGGCCGGTCCGAAGGATACCAACCTCTGGATCCACGTTCCTCTCGGCTACGGAAAACTGTTCAAGGAAAAATCCGTCAACTGGATGTACCAGACCGAGCCGGAGCCGGGCCTGAACGGCCGGCAGGTATTTCAGCCGCGTGGAAAGGTGCTCGGCGGATCGAGCTCGATCAACGGCTTGCTGTATGTGCGCGGCCAGCACGAGGATTACGATCGCTGGCGCCAGCGCGGCAATGCCGGCTGGGGCTTTGACGACGTGTTGCCCTACTTCATGAAGGCCGAGAATCAACAACGCGGAGGCGACCAATATCACGGCAGCGGCGGCCCGTTGCCGGTGTCGGATTGGCGTCACCACGATCCCCTGTCGGAAGCCTTCGTCGTCGCCGCCGCCGAAGTGGGCATCCCGACCAATCCGGATTTCAACGGCGCGACCCAGGAAGGCGCGGGCTTCTTCCAGACCACGACGCGGAACGGCCGCCGCGCCAGCAGCGCCTTCTCGTATCTGCGTCCCGCGAAAAATCGCGCCAACCTTCACATCGAGACGTCGGCGCTCGCCCGGCGCATCCTGTTCGAGGGCCGCAAAGCCAAGGCGGTTGAATACAGGCAGGAAGGCCGCATTCGTACGGCAAAGGCGCGCAAGGAGATCCTGGTCTCGAGCGGCGCGTATAATTCGCCGCAATTGCTGCAACTCTCCGGCGTCGGTCCGGCGGATCTGCTGAAGCAGCATGGCATCGAAATCGTGCTGGATGCGCAGGGCGTCGGCAACGATCTGCAGGACCACATGCAGGTTCGCCTGATCACACGCTGCTCGCAGAAGATCACGCTCAATGACGTCGTCAACAATCCGCTCCGCAAGATGATG
>JAQSDT010000722.1 GCA_029946075.1 bacterium
GCACCAGCTGGTCTATGCCGACGAAGTCGGGCAGGCGCATCTGCGACTGCGCTTCAAATCGGGCGATGGCGCCATCGTCAACGGCATCGCATTCCGCTCGATCGGACAGAAGCTCGGCCACGCGCTGACGCAAAACCGCGGCCAGCCGCTACATGTCGCGGGATCGCTCAGCGTCGATCGCTATCAGGGTTCGGAGCGCGTGCAACTGCGCGTGACCGACGTCGCCGTGCCGGACCCCGGTCCGGCAGTGATCAGGTAATCTTCAACAACCAATAACAAGCAACGGGAGACGAAATGGCAGGGCAGGTTCAGGGCAAGGTCGCGTTGGTGACGGGCGGCGCATCGGGCATTGGCGAGGCGGTATCGGAATTGCTGGCACGCGAGGGCGCGTCGGTCGCCGTGACCGACGTCGACGATCTCAAGGGACCGGAAGTCGTGGCGCGGATCAAGAAGGCGGGCGGGGAGGCCGTATTCATCGAGCAGGACGTCACCAGCGAGGACCGCTGGATCGAAGTCGTGGCCGATGTGATGAAACGCTACGGCCGGCTCGACGTGCTGGTTTCGAACGCGGGCATCGGCATCTCGGTGCCGACTATCACGCAGATGTCGCTTGCGGACTGGCGGCGGCAGACCGCGATCAATCTCGACGGCGTGTTTCTGTCCGTAAAACATTGCCTGCCGGCGATGCGCAAGACCGGCGGCGGATCCGTCATCATGATGTCGTCGCTGGCGGGGCTGCGCGGTGCAGCCGGGCTGTCGGGCTATTGCGCGACCAAGGGCGGCGTGCGGCTGTTTGCCAAGGCGATCGCGATGGAGTGCGCGATGTTCAACGACGGCATCCGCGTCAACTCGGTGCATCCCGGCATCATCGACACGCCGATATGGGGAAAGATTCCGACGGAAGCCTCCGGCGCCGGACAGAATGCGCCGATCGATCCGGAGGAACGCGCCAAGCTGGCAACGCCGCTGGGTCGCGCGGGCGAAGCGATCGAAATCGCACAGGGCGTGCTGTATCTGGCGTCCGATGCCTCGCGGTACGTGACGGGCACGGAGCTTGTCATCGACGGCGGCATGAATGCGGGCGGGGTGGCGCGGAGGTAGCCGTTCGTCGTTGCCTGCGACAGACGCGGAGCGTTTGAGCAAGGAAGCGAAGCGACAAAGCAATCCATGTTTCTACCCGGGGATAGATGGATTGCTTCGCTTCGCTCGCAAAGACGGGCCTGTCAGCGCCCGGAGCACATCGCCCTGCAGATATCGCGCGCCGAGTTGTTGCTCTCGCCGGACCTCAGCTTGGAATCCCTGCACGCGTCATAGCCGGCGGCGCACCGCCCCGAGCTTGCTGCTGCAGTGGGGGTTGGCGCTGCAATTGAAGGTGTCGGCCGGGGGCTGGAAACCTCAGGTTTGGCTGGGCGTTCCACTTCTTTCTTCGGTCTTGTCGCCACGCAGGTATCGCCATCGGCACGGAATCCGCGGCCGCATTGCAGCGGGCACACCCGGGCTGATCTCGCACGCACGGCGTCGAGGGCTTCGGTGCTGGCGTATTTCGCATCGAGGCTCTTGCCGGAATATTTGTTGAACGCCTCGAGCGAGCGCCGCGATGACGCCGCCCAGTCACCATTGATGGTCTCGGTGAAGCAGCCGACCCGCTTCAATTCGGACTGAATGGCGCGCGCGAGATCCGCGCCGCCCGGCGCGGAAGAAACCGGTGCCGAGGGCGGCGAGAGCGCTGCGATTTGACCGCCGCCGCTGCCCGGCCCGGCGGTAGCCTTCGCCGCTTCGGCGGGTTTTCCGCGGCCATCCTCGGCAGACAATCGCCTCAATTGTCCCCGAGCAAGATCGCTGTAGAAGCCACTTGGATATTGTCCAAGGAACGACTCCCAACCTTCACGGCTGCCGAGTTGCAGCGCCAGCTCGTAGTCGCGCCGGGTGTCGGCCTGCGCGCTTGGCGTTGGGGAGCCACCGCTCGACGCTGCCGCTGTCGTGCCCGGAACCAGTGCGACATCGTTGCCCCCGAGCGAGCCATAGACAAAGGGCTCCTGACGACCACCGGTCGCGGACATGACCTCGTCGCGCACCAGCCCTAGCGCCTTGCGCAAATCGAGACCGGGCGTCGTCAGGTGGTTCAACAGCGCCGTGGTGAACGGGCTATGGCTGCTCGTACCGTCATCCGCCGTCGATCCGCCCTTGGCGGCGAAGGCGATGAGCGTATTCGGTTTGCTGGGTTCGACGCCGATCAGGCCGCGCGTGATGGCGCGGGACGCAGTCGTCCGTTTCATGTCACGACCGAACGGATTATCCCGGCAGGCGTCGAGGATGACCAGCCGCAGCTTGCTGGCCGGTTCGATCGTCTGGAGGACGCGCTCCAGCGGAATGGCCTCATCGAACGCGTCGCGGTCGCGTTCGAGGACGGCGTCGATCGGTATCAGATAGTTGACGCCGTCGATTTCAATGCCGTGCCCCGCATAATAGACGACGGCGAAATCCGCTCCCCGGCTGCGGTCCGAGAATTCGCGCAGCATGCGGCGCATCTCGACGATCCCTTGATCCTGCCAGGCCGCGACGACGTCGAATTTGGCGTTGCGAAACATGTCCGCAACCGCCCTGGCGTCGTTCACCGTATTGGCCAGCCGCGGGACGTTTTGATAGGCCGAATTGCCGATTACCAGCGCCACGCGCTTTTCGGCAAAGGCTTCCGATCCGGCAAGACAGATTGTCAGGAACGCAAGCAAGAAGGCTGCCGCCGAACGCATCAAAATTCCCCAGCCTCAATCAGGCAAACATATCAAGCTTGCGACGTATCACAAGCCGGCTCGGCCGGCGTGCTCAAGGGCCCTGCCGCAGCCGCGCCAGCACCTTCAACCCGCCGTAACCGTCGGCTGGCAGCAGGCCCATTTTGGTCTGGTAATCGCGGACCGCCTTCATGGTGTCGTTGCCGACGCGGCCGTCGGTGCCGCCGGTGTCGAAACCGGCTTTGGTCAATCGCGTCTGGACTTCTTGTACCTCGGCAAGCGTCAATGCGCGCTCGGATCCGGGGAAGGGGTTGATGAACGGTGGAGCGCCGAGGATGCGGTCGCCGAGATGGCAGATCGCCAGTGCGTAATTCATCGACGGATTGTAGCTCTTCACCGAATAGAAGTTCGGCCCCAGCAGGAATGCTGGTCCGCCCGCGACCGGTACCCACATCTGGGCCGATGCATTCAGCTGCGAAAACGGCTTGCCGTCGGCGCGGGTAATCCCGGCGGCGGCCCAGGCGGCGTAAGTTCTGCTGCCGCCAGACGCCGGGCCCCTGGCGTTGACCTCATAGCCCCAGTGCTCGCCGCGTTGATACTTGCCGCGGTTGAGCAGATAGCGCGCGCTGGAGCCGAGCGCATCGTCGGGCCTGCCGAACGGCGAGACGCGGCCATCCCTGTCGTAGTCCATCCCGACATTGAGCCAGACCTCGGGCATCCACTGGGTGTGGCCCATGGCGCCGGCCCAGGAGCCGCGCATTTCCTCCGGCGTGCCCCAGCCGCGATCGACGATCTTCAGCGCGTTGATCAGTTCGGTTTCCCAATAGGCGCGGCGGCGCGGCTCGTTCCAGGCCAGCGCTGCGAGCGCCGGAAAGATCGGGCGCATGTGGTTCTGCTGGACAAGCGGATCGCCGTAGGCGGACTCGACGCCCCACAGCGCCAGCAGCGTACCGCGCTCGACGTCGAAATCCTGCTCGATCCGCGCGAACAGGGCCTCGTTTTTCCGCAGCGCCTCGCGGCCGTTGATGATGCGCCAGTCCGAAGCGCGGCGGTTGATGTACTGCCAGATCTGCTCGTGGAACTCCGGCTGCTTCTGCATCTGTTTGAACACGGACATATCGGGCTCGATGCGGCCCATCACCCGCGTCCAGGTCGCGTCCGAGATGCCTTTTCCGAGCGCGCGCGCGCGAAAATTGTCGCGCCACTGATCGAAACCCGCGGGCGCAGCGGCGAAGGTCGCGCGCGGCGTAGCCAGCACGGTCGCGGCGCCGATGCCGGCTTGCAGCAGGGCGCGGCGGGTCGGCGATAGAGAATCGGAGGTTTTCATGGCGCTATTGTACCGACGCAGTGCGGCCGGACCAAAGCGGATTTGCGCCGCGCGGTGGCCCGATGGCGCAGGGAGCAGGCGGGAACAAAGGGTCCGGGCTATTGCAGGTCGGCCGCAATCCGGCCGAGCCAGCGCCGTACCGAGGTCAGCGCTTTCGGTGACAGCCCGCGCGCCAGCCGCCGCTCGATCGCATGGGCGTGACGGCGGCATCTGGCGAGCAGATTGGCGCCGCGCCGGGTCAGCGTCCACTGCAGCATCCGGCCGTGGACCGGGTGCGGCGTCTTGCGGATCGCGCCGTCGCGTTCGAGGTTGCGAATGATGACGCCGACGGTCTGCGGTGTCAGCAGCGCCACCCGCGCGACGTCGGCGCCGGAAAGGCCGGGATAGGCCTTGAGCATGGTCAGCACCAGAAATTGCGGCGAGGTGACGCCGAGATCGGCCAGCGCCCGTTCCATCGCCAGCCGCGTCGCCGCCTGCGCCTGGCGCAGGAGGTAGGCGAGGTAGCCTTGCTCGCCGCGCTTGCCCTCGCCCGGCAGGGGCGGGCGCATCGCGGCGAGGGCTGGATGCGGCGCGGATTTTTTCCGGCTCGGGGCGGGCGTTTTCCGCGCGGGCGCATTTTTGCGGGCACCGGTTTTTCGGGCGTGCGCCTTTTTCGCCGATCCCGATTTCCTGTTTGCAACGATCCCGGTCTTGCGCGGCATATCAGTGCTCTTATAATAAATCAGAGCACTGATAACAGAAGGCACAACAAATGTCACTTGCCCGCAAGGAATACCGGGACTTCATGTCGCTGGCGCCGGACGCCTATGAGGCGGTGCTGGCGCTCGGCCAGATCGCGGCCAGGGCCGGCATCGACAAGCAGTTGCTCGAACTGGTCAAGCTGCGCGCCTCGCAGATCAACGGTTGCGCATTCTGCGTCCAGTTTCACATCATGGAAAGCGAAAAGCTCGGCGTGCCCGTCGACAAGATCAACCTCGTGGTGGTCTGGCGCGAGGCGCCGCAGTTCTCGGCGCGCGAGCGTGCGGCACTGGCGTGGACGGAGGCGCTGACGCTGCTCGCAGGCGGCGTCAGCGACGAGGTCTATGCGGAAGCGAGCCGCGAATTCTCCGAGAAGGAACTGACCTACCTGACGTCGGCCGTTGCATCGATCAATGTCTGGAACAGGTTCGGCGCCGCCTATCGCTGGACGCCGCCGGCGCGGAAGAAAGCGGGTGCGGCGGTGTCCTGAATCAGGGCGAGGGATCATTGATTCGAGGGCGCGGTCTTGGCCGAGGCCCGCGAGCGAAAATGCTCCGCAACGCGGCTGGATTATGCTCAACATTCTCGCCCGGACTGCTTTTGGGAGCCCTTAGAGAGACTTCATGACGCCCCCCGTCGAACGTCCGATCAGGAACACACTTAACCGCCTTGAAAAGGCGCTGCTGTTTCTGCTCCTGATGACAGTCATTGCGTTCGGCGGCATCACCCTGATGCGATCCGCTTTGATGTCGCACCGTCACACGGATGCGGGCGTCTACTTCCGCGCCGCCTGGGCGATTCAGCACAACCAGGATATCTATCGGATCATCGACGACAATGGCTGGCACTATCATTATCCGCCGACGCTCGCGACACTGCTGATTCCCCTGTCAGATCCGCCGCATGACAAGCAATCCGAAAGTGGATGGAAGACGCCTTATCCGCTTGCGATTGCAATCTGGTATGTCGCTAGTTTCCTGGCGTTCTGTCTGGGCTTGCATCTACTCGCTGGCACGCTTGAGAGCGTCGCGCGCAGGCCCGCCTTTCGCAATCCGCCTCCGTTCAGCCGAATATGGTGGGCGTTGCGGACCTGGCCCTTGGCTATTTGCATCGTGCCGATCGGTTCCTCGCTTGGGCGCGGTCAGGTCACGCCGTTCGTCTTCCTGTTTCTTTGCGCGATGATCCGCGAATGGAGCCGGAATCGAAGCGGCAGGGCCGGGCTGTGGCTTGCTGCCGCGGTCTGCATCAAGGTTTTTCCGGTCTTCCTTCTCGTTGCGCCGCTTTTCCGTCGCGACTGGACATTCCTGATCGGGTTTGCCGCGGGAATGCTGGTTGGCTTGGTTTTGGTGCCCGCGCTGGCCATCGGCTTTCCCACGACGCTCGATCTGCTCTCAACCTATTGGGACGTTTTCTCGTCCGAACTGATCCGGCGGGTCGACGGCATTCGGTCGCGCGAACTTTTCAACGATGCCGAGGGCGACCTCATGAGCTTCAGGGCGGTCATTTTGAGAACCTATCTGTATTTCAAGGCAGATGGCCTCAAATCCAACCCGCAGCTGCTTTCCGCTGTTCACGTCGGGATTTCCGGGCTTGTTACTCTCGCCACGCTGAGGGCCGCGAGTTCCTTCGGTGCGGCGAATAGCGGGCTCGATCGAGTGTTGCTCGCCCTGCTGGTCGGAACGCTCACGATCGCCGCTTTGGCAATGGTGCCGACGGCCCAGCCGCACTACTTCATGCTATCGGCGATCCTGATCACGGTTCTCATCTTCGCACAATGGGAGCGAACAGGTGTCGTTGAATTGTCGTTCGGCTGGATTGCCTTGTTTGCCGCTTTCGGCCTGCTCAGTGCCGTTTCCCTACTTCCCCGCTTTGAGGCGATGATGAAGTTCGGAGGTCCCGTCTATGCCGGACTGCTGCTCTGGATTGGCGGTGTAGCGGAAATGCGATCGATAAACGCCATGACGGGACGGTTGCCTGGAGGTGCGACGGCTACGGGTGAGGGATCGGCTATAGTGACCAAGCACGCAACGGGCAGCACGGACGATCGATGACACCATCGCTATCCATCAGCCTCCCACTTCGCGGGATCGGCGAGGAAAAGCGGCCCCGTTCAGGAGCCTGAAGCGGGAACGGGAGGCAAAGCGATGACGGAAAAGATGGCAGGTTTTCCGCTCCAGCCCAGGAAGCGTCGCGCCAGGGTAACCTCCTGAAGCCGACCCGCTGACGGAAGTATGCGCCCGAGCCAGGCGCATTCCGAATTGTTTCCCATGCAAACCGCCACCACACCCTGGCGGCGAACGACATCGTTGTCCGGGTTGAACGGCGAAGATCGCCGCATTGGATCGTCCGACGCTGTGTCACGCGGATTCACGACCGGGCGATCTCCTGAGTAGAATGCGGCACCGACTGCTGCTCCGCGATCACCGATTACCCATCTAATGGGCCTGTCCGTTTCTTTACGCCATATGCGTTGCACTTCTGTTGACAGCAGCCGGTAGTAGGACGACCCGGTGGCATTTGGGTGCAAAAACACATTCAGCGCCACCAGCGGTGCAGCAAGCAACGCCAAAAACGGGAAAACGACTGCCAGTGCGACGATCTTGATCGATGTTTCCGTTTTGAGCGTCAGCAAAGGCGACCCCAGCAGCACAATCGGTAAGAAGGTCATGGTCGGAATAGCCCACGTCGAGACCAAACGGGCATTGGCCGCAATCGCAATCGGAAGCGGCAACAGCAAGGGTGCCCAGAACATGAGGGCTATGAATCGAAGATCAACTGTCGAGGGGAAAAGTGAATCCAGGATGGCAGCCTTCGATGGACGAAGTGCGAAAGCAACGATCGCAAGCGGAATACTTGCGTAGAGCACAGCAGCAAGGAAAAAGGTCAAGGCCGAAACGGCGGCAGCAACAGCGGATTGTCCGGCGTGGCTGCTGCTCGCATAAGCCACCGAGACGAAATGGTTTTGAAGCAGCCAGGTACAGTGCGGAGCCAGGACCGCACCGCCGACGAGCACACTTATCCACGGCGAGGCGGAAAAAAAATACTCGCGCCGCCGTGCATCCGTCAGTGCCGCCATCACAAGCCCGACAATCAGCACGATGCTCCAGTATTTGCCGAGCATGGCCAGTCCCGCGGCAAGTCCTGCAAGTGCGGCGTAACCAAGTTGGCCTGTCTTGAACGATCTTAGAAAAAATAGAGCCGTCATCGCCCAGAGCGGCAGCAACAGGGTATTGTGATTGTAGTCCAGAGCCAGAAAATTGAAGAATGGCACCAGCGTCAGAAGGGCCAGGCCCACGAGACGTTTTTCTTCGCTGATGAGAGATTCGGAGGCCCGCCAGGTGAACCAGAGGGCCAGCGCGGCGTTGGTCGTCCCGAGCAGGTAAAAGCTCCAGTCTGCGACCGGGAAGATCATCGTCCAGAGCTTGACCACGTAGACGCCAAGCGGCGGATGTTTCCAGTATCCGAGCGCGAGTTCGTGCGACCAGGTCAGGAGTTCTCCGGTATCCGGGTGAATATCCTGGCTGCTCTTCGCCACCATGGCGTACAGCGTCCAGACGAGGACGTAGACTGCCAGCACGCCGAGCACGGCGCGATTTTGACGCCTCCGGTCTACAAGCGCGGCAAATATCCTGCCGGCGACGCCAAGCGGCAGACCTGACGAGTCTGGCGTGCCAGTGTCGAATGGCCCAAAAGCGACCCGACGTTCCTGTGATCTGCTAATCTGCATTCAGGTGATCCAGCTTTGGTCAAACGCAACACCCACCAACGGCGCTGGGTCGACGGGAGGATGCAGGGGCACAGTCCGGCCGTCTACCCCAGCCGATGGTGTCGACGCGGCGTTAGAGGCTGCGAAGAAAAGCCCTGCTGAAAAAGTGGCAGTAAAATCGATAGCGAACCCAGTCCGGCTTGTTTTCCTGCATCACTCAATTCGGTTGCTGCCCGAACGGAGGAAGCCGGTTGAAATGGCCTCTCGGATCGACAGAAGTGCGGCGTGAGATGCCTTCTCGAACTGTTGCTGTAAAGTCACGCGCAGTCTTTTTCTCAGCCGTCGCCCCAATACCGCCGAAAGTAATGTATCAGCGGCCCATCATCAGTTGATGGCTGCGACGTGGTCCAACCGCATACCCGTCGATCTGACGAACCGTGAAGCGGTCGACCTTTCTACAAAGCCACCAAACCGCAGGCTGTGTTCATGCCCCCGGCAAGGTCCGCGGCATCCTGGCAAACGATCGCTACCCGGTGGGAATCCTGATGAGCAACCTGACGATCACGCAAGGGATGGGCAGGACTTATCGGCACACGTGCGGAGGGGACTTCACCCTCGTGATTCCGACAATGGCGCGTTTCGAACGCATAACTTGCCTTACGACGTCTTGTGCATCTAGTGTTGATGAAAGTTTGGACGCAGATTCCGAAGGTTGCGTGTCGAAGAATGCTGGGATGAACGACTCGTGATGGCGTTATCGGCACACCTTCTGCGACTGGCGCCAGTAACGGCATTGCTGATTTGCCTCTACGCTTTCGTCATCCCGCTCGGGACATCGCCGCCCTATTTCGTTTCGCCCGCGCTGGTCGCTCCGGCGGTTGTTGTTTTTTTGGTGTGTCGGGAGGTGCGCGAGAACAGCATCATCCGATGGAGCCTTGCCTGGGTTGTCCTGGTGTTGCTCTTCGCTTTCCGGGCTCGCCTGGCGGGAACGCCGGGAGACCACCTGACGCGCACGGTCAGCTATGTTTTCATCAGCACGGCCCCATTTATTGCAATCTCGATCGCATTTGCAACGCGCGCCGTGCCATTTCGCACGCTCGCTCTCGCAGGCCTTGCGAGCGGCCTTGCCGGTGGAATGCTCAGACTCTTGTGGAGGGCCGATTGGTCAGCTGGATTTCAACTCTTCGCCTCCTACGATGAGGGCGGCGGCGGCGCGAACCGTAACACCCTTGCAGCCGTCGCCGGCTTGACGGTTCTGGCCGCGCTCAGCCTGGCTGTCTACCAACTACTTGCGGCGACGCGCCTCTCGGGTCGCCTGCTGCGAGCAGCGCCCTTGCTGGCCCTCGGCAGCATAGCGGGCTTTGCGCTTCTCGCGATGACCAGCCGGACCAGCCTGATAGCGACAAGCGTGGCTCTTGTCGTATGGACTATTGCGTGTGCCGGCATCCTGCTGCCCCGACGGCTATGGAAGAAGGCGGTGATCCTGCCTGCCGTGGTCTTGCTTGGTGCGACTGCCATCACGCTGACAGTGCTTTCTCCGACTCAGCTTTTCGAAATGCTCGGACCGCGGATTACCAACACGGAAAGCTACCACAACCGTTTGGTGCTGTTTCGACTTGCCGCCGAATTGATCGCGCAAAAGCCATGGCTGGGCTGGGGCCCGGACGTCGCGCCACTGCTGCCGGCGTACGGCAGGGATTTTGTACTCGCCGGTGCAATCTGGTTTGGCTATTCCTCCATTGAGCTCCAGACCCACTTTCACAATGTTTATCTCGAGTTCGTTCTAGGCATCGGAATTACCGGAACTGGACTGTTCGTGCTCCTTGTCAGCGTGATGGCACGCGACATTCTGGCAACCCGGTCAAATCAGCGCCTCGATACGTATGCGTTGGCAGTACTTCTTCCATTCGTGATCGCTTGCTTCGCATATTTTACAGTGATGGGAATGTCGGAGAGCATCAACAGGGTAAGGCTGGTAACCCAGAGTCTGATCCTAATCACCGGTTTCTTGCTTGCCCGGGGAAGCATTGGCGCATCGATTGACCGGCTGCTCGCTCGCGACCAGCCGCGATCACCCGACCAACACGACGGGACACCGTAATCGCCGTGCCAGACAAGCCAACGCGGCCACAGCCGAAAACCGGAGCGCAAGCTGCGCACAGCGATATCGAACGTATCGCGGTATGCATCACCACGGTCGGTCGTCACGGCATGCTGGTCGATGCCATGAAGGCTTGCGCGGCGGCCACGCCACCTGCGACAACCCTGATAGATTTGATTGTCGTGGACAACGATGTCGCCGGAACAGCTCGCTCGATTGTCGAAAAATTTGCCGCCGACAATCCCATTCCGGTGACCTACGCCGTCGAGCCGAAGCGTGGTCTCGCCGAGGCACGCAATCGCGGGATTCAACTCGGGCTTGAACGAGGCGCGCGATGGCTGGCCTTCATCGACGACGATTCGCAGCCTCATCCGGACTGGCTGGATCGGCTCGTGACCGTGCTGCGCAGCGAAGGCGCGAAACTCGT
The DNA here is from genome assembly GCA_029946075.1 of bacterium. Classification (GTDB taxonomy): domain Bacteria; phylum Pseudomonadota; class Alphaproteobacteria; order Rhizobiales; family Xanthobacteraceae; genus Bradyrhizobium. Next base: position 11,029 of record JAQSDT010000722.1, read on the forward strand.
CGGCGGAGCGAACATCTTCGAGGCTCCAGAGGCGCCGATGACGGCCTGGCAGCAGTTCATCTGCCGCGGTCTCGTGGACGGTTCGCATCGGCGATATTGCCGCCAGCGAGACCGCATGCCGCGCGACAAGGTGACGATCGTGACCGGCAATTGGTGCGCCGACCTCGACTGGATCAACGAAAAGGCGTTACGCTTCGATCAGCGGTACAGCACCACTGGCGGCGAAGACACGGCCTTTGATCGCAGCATGCGCGCCACCGGCGCGAAGGTCCTCTTCGTGGCTGAATCGATCGTCGTCGAAACCGTCCCGGTCGCGCGCATCTCGCTTCGTTACCAGTTCAAGCGGCTCATGATGTCCGGTATTACCAAGTACAATTATTACCGCCGCTGCCGTGGACGGGCCTTTGCGCTAGCTCGAGCTCTGCCTCAAGGCTTGCTGGCCGTGTTCGCCGGTCCGCTCCTCTTTGTTGTCAGCGCGATCCTGGCGATCGTCAATCCTCGGCTTGGAGGCTTGCTTCTGGTGCGCACGACGCGGCTGGTCGGCAAGACCATTGGCGCCTTCGGCGGGGCTCTTGGCCTCTATATCGACAATCACGGTTATGCGGATGAGGCAGATCGAGCAGCCACGCGGAGAAATCCATGGTAACCTTGGCGGCCTTGCCCAAGATACAGATCGTTCGAAAGATCGTTCTGGCGCTCGCCGTGTTGTCGTTCACGTTGATGTTTGCGTTGACATCTTCCGCGCAAGAAGCCGGCAGCCCGGAGCTTAAGGCCATCAGGTGGATCGGGATCCTGGCCATCGTCATCTGCATTCTCGGCAGGACCTGGTGCACGCTCTACATCGACGGTCGCAAGATCGAACAGCTTGTGACCGTCGGACCCTATTCCGTCTGCCGCAACCCTCTTTATAGCTTCACCATTCTCGGCGTGGCCGGCATGGGTGCGCAGCACGGCAGCCTGCTCTTGGCCGCAGTCTTCTGTATGTTCACGTGGCTGGTGTTTCTCGTGGTGGTCATGCTGGAGGAGAGCTTCCTCGCGGACATGCACGGCGCCATGTTTGCGAGCTATGTGCGATCCACTCCGCGGTTTCTGCCGAATCCTCGCCTGTGGCGGGACGTATTTACGGTCACGGTGAGGCCGTCGAAGCTTTTGCGGACGTTCGGCGACGGTCTGTGCTTTCTGATACCTATTCCACTGGATGCCGTATTCGAGCGGTTGCAGGGCAGTGGTACCTTGCCGGTTCTTCTGCGCCTGTTTTGAGGCTGCGGGGCATCAAGATGCGCATGTCCAGGCCTTGATCAGAGTTGCCTGATGCGGCGGACGACCTTCGGGAGACGGCAAGGCGCTATCGGCTCGCGTTGAAGCTTGCAACTTGTTGCGGCGGATGCGTCCCAGCATGGAACTCGGCGGATGAGTGAGTTCAGACGCTAGTTTTCGCTGCCTTCCTGCAAATTTGGGCGCAGCATGTTTTCCGGCGCGTGGGCCACGGCGGCGGCGGGCGGCGGTTCGGTGCCGAGTTCGCGACCCCGGCCGCGGATCAGGCGCTCATAGGCCGAAATCAGTGTCGTGTACGGATTGACCCAGATCCAGCCGTCGCGCGTGAACACCTGGACGTCGAAATGCAGGTGGTAAGATGTGCCGTTGGGGAAATCGAGATAGTTCGAGACCATGCCGATCTTCTCGCCTTCGGCGACCCGGCGGCCATTGAGCAGGCCGTCCGCATCCATCGCCGTCGGGCTCATATGCATGTAGCGGAAGCGGATGTGCTCGTTGCGGGTGTTGACCTGCAGCGTCGCCGCCTGCTGTTTCGGCGAGCGGATGACGACGCCGTCGCGGACGGCGACGATGGCATGGTTTCTCGGCTGACAGGCGCTGTTGGCGTCGCTGTTGGGCGGACAGGGCGCGGTGCGGATGTCCTGGCCCTGATGACCGAAGCCCGCGGCGCATTGGCCGACCTGAAAGCTGCGCGCTTCGCAGAAATTGTCCCGCCACGGGTAGAGGCTGTGGCGCTCGTCGCCAGTGCGCCGGGCAAAGGACTGCGTGCGGATGATGGCAGGCGCCTTCTCAAGCGGAAAACGGATCTGCGAATAGGCAGCAAGATCGGCGTGGCCGCCTTGCTTGCGCGCGCCGCTGTTGGCGACGATATCGCCGCTGCGGCGGTAGACGAAGTCGGGAGATGATGTGGCCGGCCGTTCGGATATTTCCGAGGGGATATCGTAGCGCGGCCTGGCGGGCTGTCCGCCGGCGATGCGCAGCGCCTTGAGGAAGCGCTCGGCGATCGGGTAGGCCTCGCGGCAGGCCAGCCGCCGGGCTCGCGGCGCCGAGTCCAGGCACTGGATCGACACCACATAGGGCACGCCGAAGCGCGTGAAGGCGTAACGTACATAGCCTTCGCGGATGAAGCGGCGCATGTCGGGAAATTGCGCGGCCAGCGCCTTCACCGGTTCGCCCTTGCCGCCGGCGGGATCGGCGAGATCGTAAGTGAGCAGCGAGCCGGTGATCTGCACCTCGACGGGTCTTGCGAACGTCCGCGACGGCAGGCCTTCGACCGAACCCGGCTCCATTGAGAACTGCGCGTCGTAGCCGGCAAGGCCTGCGTGAAACAGATCGGCGGAGCGAAAGTCGGCCTGATAGCGCGACACCGGTGCGGTATCGGATACGCCGTTGGCGCGAGCTTCGAGGAAGGCCGCCGTATCGAACGGCAGCAGCACCGGCACCGGGCTGCGCGCAATCCCGGCGAATACGGGCGAGGTGATGACGTTGAGCTGCACCAGCGCCGGCGTGGAGCGCGGATCCCAGGCGGGTACGCGGCGCTGGCCGGAGAAGGTGAAGCGCGAAGCAATCGAGGGCTGGGTGCCGATCTCGGAACGGAGCTGGTCGAGCACCGCGCGCCACTCGACACGGACGGCGGATACCGACGGCGTCCTGAATTCGTCGGCAACAGCGCCGCCGAGGCCGGTGCCAAGCAAACAAAAGACTGCCAGCCAACGCACAAGCAAGCTGACAGCCTTCGTACTCACGGCATCGCCCCCCGGTCTGCGCCCCGCAAATCCAGCGCGGCGTTAGTCCTTGGCGCGCTCGACGTAGGAGCCGTCCTCGGTCATGACGACGATCCGCGTGCCGGTTCCGATGTGCGGCGGCACCGAGGTGCGCACGCCGTTGGAAAGGATCGCGGGCTTGTAGGAGGAGGAGGCGGTCTGGCCCTTGGTGACCGGCTCGGTCTCCACGACTTCGAGCGTCGCGCGCTGCGGCAGCTGGATCGCGACCGGGTTCAGATCGTGCAGCGACAGCTTCACGGTCATGTTCTCCTGCAGATAGGGTGCGGAGGAACCGACGATCTCCTTGGAGACCTGAACCTGGTCGTAGTTCTCGTTGTTCATGAAGTGGAAGCCGTCGGCATCCTCATAGAGGTAGTTGAAATTGTGATCCTCGACGGTCGCCTTCTCGACCTGGTCGGTGGTCTTGTAGCGCTCCGAAATCTTCACGCCGTCGCCGATGCGGCGCATTTCGATCTGGCTGACCGGGGTGCCCTTGCCGGGGTGGATGTTTTCGGCAGTGAGGACGACGTAGAGCTTGCCGTCCTGCTCGATGATATTGCCTTTGCGGATAGAGCTGGCGATGACTTTCAAAGTGGTTTTCCCGAATTTCTGGCCCTCGGCCAATCCGGA
>JAQSDT010000723.1 GCA_029946075.1 bacterium
CCAGGTGTGCAGCAAGGGCTTGGTCTCGGCCGGCGCGTCGAAATACCCGGCGGTGCCGGCGAAATAGACGTTCGAAACCGAGCCGATGGCGCTGGCGAGGCTCTTCGAATAGTCCTGCAGTTCGACCGGCAGGAAATAACGATAGGCCAGCACGGTGGTGGCCAGGAACATCACGAACAGCGCGGGGAGGATGCGCAGGATCCGCCGCTTGTAGAAATCGCCGAGCGAGAACGTCCCGCTGCGCAGATCCGCGTCGATCATGCCGCAGATCAGATAGCCCGAGATGACGAAGAAGATGTCGACGCCGACGAAGCCGCCGGCAAAGCCGGGCACGCCGCTATGGTAAAGCACGACGGGCACGACCGCGAGCGCGCGCAGGCCGTCGATGTCGGTGCGGTATCTGCTTGCTGTCATTTCCAACTCGTCATTGCATTCCGCGGCGCGCCAGGTCCGGTCGCATCCGCCGTCACAAAACCGGACACCCCGGACGATCCGGCTGTGCCAAAAAGAACAGGTGCCCCGACGCCTGCCCCGTCGCCCGGGAATTTCCGCCTCGAATGCCGCCGAATCATCGCGCGTTTGCTCTCTCCGCCGGAACCGCCGGCGATGCAGACCGGACAACTGCAATATCCGGGCAAGCGCGGTTTGGCGGCGCTGCCGCAGCGAAATCACGCCGTCATCGTGGTTAGCGCGGGTCGCCAACCCGCCCGCGCGCGCCGATCGCGTTCGAAATTAACCAACGCAGCTCGCCGAACCACTTCGCCCGCCGGTCCGGCACCGATCTTGCTCAGTGGTTGGCACGACGGATTCTGTTCACAGGAATCGTTGGCCAAAAGTTGTGCCAGAGAGACGTAAGAGATGAAGCCGGTAGCGCTGTTAACCCCGACATATGGACGCGATCTGGAGATCTGCACGCTCCTCTGCGAGAGCGTCGATCGCCACGTCACATCCTTCTCGAAGCATTATCTCCTGGTGCCGGACGCCGACCTGCCGCTGTTTGCCCCGCTGGCGAGCGAGCGGCGCGTCATCATACCGGCCTCGACCTTCCTGCCCGACTGGCTGCGGCCGCTGCCGCGGATCATCCAGCGCAAGCGGCGCCAGTTCTGGTGGTCGCTGCGCGCCAAGCCGGTGAGCGGCTGGCACGTCCAGCAGTTGCTGAAGATCGCCGCTACCATCACCCTGCCCCATGACCGCTATTGCATCCTCGATTCCGACATCGTGTTCTTTCGCGATTTCGACCTGGCGCAGTTCGAACATCCGAACCCGATCCCGCTGCTGACCATGAAGAACGTGGTGACCATCGACCAGGCGCGGCATTCGCGCTGGCTGGAAACTACGCATCAATTGCTCGGCCTGAAGACGCCGCCGCTGCCGGCCGACGACTACATCGGACACATTATCTTCTGGGACCGCCAGACCACCAGCGACCTGGCGGCACGCATCGAAGCGGCCACCGGCCTCGGCTGGGTCGAGGCCTTGTGCCGGACCCGCGAATTCTCCGAATATCTGCTGTACGGATATTTCGTGCGGAGTGACGCGGCATCGGCCGCGGTCCATACCGTGGTGCCGAGCACGCCCTGCGTGAGCTATTGGGACGACCCGACGCTGAGCAAGCGCGAGCTGAAGCAGCTGCTCCAGGGCGCCAACGACCACGACGTCGCATTCTCGATCGCTTCGTTCTCGGGAACGCCGGTCGACACCATTCGCGCCGCGATCGCCGAAAGCGATGCGGCGCTGTCGCCTGCCCGGCCCGTCGTCGAACCCGCGGGGCTCACCGCGCTATGCTGATCGGCCAAACCAGCATCAACCTGACCGCCAACATCCTCTCGGCCGCGCTGGGGTTGTTGAGCGTGTCCATTTTCACGCGGGTGTTCTCGCCGCATGACTATGGCGTCTATCTGCTGGGCTTCGGCTTTGCCGCAGTGATCAGCGTGTTCCTGGTCGGCTGGTTTCGCAATCTCATCCTGAGCGGCCAGGCCCGCAACGACGGCACCGACGTGCGCGGCCTCGTGATCTCGGGCTATCTGATCTGCTGCCTGTCGGCTCCGATCGCCTACGGCGTCGGACGTCTGGTGGGCCTGGACCCGGCAGCGGCGTTTGCCGCCGTCGCGCTGGCGGTCGCTATCGGCCTGTTCGAGCTGACGCAGGATCTGGTTCGCGCCCGCCTGATGGCGCTCTCGGTGATGAAGGCAACGCTGGTTCGCGCCGTCGCCGTGCTCGGTTTCGGCGCCGTCGTCGCGCTGGTCAGCCCGACCGGCGTTACGCTGCTGCTATCGTCCGTACTGGCCTATCTGCTCGCGGTGCTGGTGCAGTCGCGCACGGCCTGGCGGGGCACCAGCCTTGCATTCGACCGCAGGGATTTTGCGGCCATGGTGACGGCCGGCCTGCCATTGACGGTATCGCTGACCCTGCTCGCAATCTCCAGCGTCACCGACCGCTTCATGATCGCCAATCTGGTCGGCGCAGCGGATGCCGGCCGGTATGTCGCCAGCCTCGACCTCGTCCGGCAAACGCTGATGATGCCGGCGATGAGCGCGGCAGCGGCGTTCTTCCCGCTCGCCGTGCAGATTCATGCCAGCAAGGGCGACGCGGCCACGAATTCGCATCTATCCAAATGCGCCGAGCTGCTGTTCAGCATCACGCTGCCCGCGGGCCTCGGCTTTGCCGTGATCGCAGGCCATGTCGCCAACGTCGTGCTCGGTACAGATTTTCGCGAGACGGCGACGCAGGTGATGCCGATCATCGCCATTGCCGTGATCTTCCAGGTTCTGACGCAGCAATATCTGCACGCCAGCTTCCTGCTGTCGGGACGCAATTCGTTCTATCTGATCAACACCGTGTCGATCATCGCCGCCAACGTGATCCTGTCCTATCTGCTGGTCAGCCATTACGGCACCGTGGGCGCCGCCTGGGCGCGGCTCGGCGCCGACATCATCGGCTTTGCCGGCGCGCTGGTGCTCAGCCGCTTCGCCTTCAAGGTGCCGCTGCCGCTCGGCCGGCTCGGCCTCGTCATGATCGCGGGCCTCGGCATGACCGTGACCGTGATGGCGATCGGCCGCAACCTGCACGTCCCTGATCTCGCCGCCTGCGCGGTGCTGGCCGTCGCGGGCGTCGCCAGTTACGCGGCCATGTGCTGGCTGTTCGACATCGCCGGGATTCGCGGACGGCTGAAGGCCGGCGTCGCCGTGTTCCGTACCAAATTCGCCAATAACAGCATCGGATAAGAACAAATGACCAATACATTTGCCTTCGATCACGTTCAGCCCGTACGCAGCGACGTTGCGGCAAAGCCCGCGGCCCAGCATCCGCAGTCGCTGCTCGATCTGCCGCACGGCGAGGCGCGCCAGAGCCTGCTGACCGTTCACAGCATCCTCGAAACGAAGCTGCCCTCAGGCGAGTTGTCGATCTACGAGGCCGGCGGCGGCTCGACCAGTTTCCTGCCGCTCGGCGTGCTGCGCCGCGCCCACGTCACCGTGGTCGATATCGACGAGGACCAGGTGAACAACAACGACTACGCCCAGAAAACCATTCTCGGCGACATCCAGACCCATCGCTTTCCGAAAGGCAGCTTCGATCTCATCATCTGCTACAACGTGATCGAGCATGTGCCTGACGTCGAGGCGGCGCTGTCGGGTTTTTGCGAAGCCTTGAAGCCGAACGGGATGGTGCTGATCGGCGCGCCGAATCCGCGCTCGCTGTCGGGCATCGTCACCAAATATTCGCCGCACTGGTTCCACGTCTGGTTCTACCGCCATATCCGCGGCGACAAGAACGCCGGCCTGCCCGGCCATGCGCCGTTCCCGACCCATTTCCATCCGCTGGTATCGCTGCCGAACCTCGAAGCGTTCGCCGCGCGAAACGGCCTGCAGATGATCTATCGCAAACAGTATGAGAGCCCGCGCTACCCGGAAATGCGGCTGCGCAAGCCGCTGTTCGCGGCGCTGGTCGATGCCGGCGCGAAAGTCCTGAACTTCCTGCTGCCCGGCAAGACCGACGTGCGGCAGGGCGATTACCACGTGATCCTGCGGAAGCACTGATCGATGCCTGGAATGCTGTCAGAGGCGAGAGCGAAAGTCAGCCACCGGCTGGCGATGCATCTGCACGTCGATTCGTTTCGGTTGCGGAATGCGGCGCCGATGGTCAGCTTCACCTTTGACGATTTGCCGAAGAGCGCGGTGACGACGGGCGCGTCGCTGCTCGAAGCCCATGGCGCGCGCGGCACATTCTATGTCTCCGGCAGCCTGGTCGGCGTCGATGACGAGGCATGGGCCTCGGGCAGCGCCGAGGACGTGGTGTCGCTGCATCGCCGCGGCCATGAAATCGGCTGCCACACCTACTCGCATCTGCACGCCGGCTACCTCGACGAGGCGGCGATGGCGAACGAAATCACCCGAAACCGCGACTATTTCCGCGCGCTCGATCCCTCCATCGAAATCGAGAGCTTCGCCTATCCGTTCGGTTACGGCTCGTTCGCCAGAAAATATCAGCTCCGCGACGAGTTCCGGACCTGCCGCAGCATCGTGCCGGGCGTCAACGCCGGGAGCGTCGATCTGCAGTTCCTGCGCGCCATTCCCCTGATCGACCGCGAAATGGATTGCGACGGCATCGAACGGGCGTTCGACCGTGCGCAAATCGATAACGGCTGGTTAATTTTCTACGGCCACGACGTCGCCGAGCGACCGAGTCCCTATGGCTGCACACCCGGCCTGCTCGACCACGCGCTCGCGGCGGCAACACGCCGGAAAATTCCCGTACTCACCATGGCGGAGGCGATGCGATGCGCCGGCGCTTAAACGCTTTGTTTGCCATTTCGGTGAATAGTCCCTCAATGAGTATGGTTAATTTTTCCTGTTGCGTTTGTTCGGCGCTCATCTCCAGCGCGGGTGGCGTAACCCGAAGAGTAAACCCCTCAGCCGATGCGTGCGGCACTTCGAATGGAAGCTGGGGTCGATGCTGAAATATGACCAGCCAATAAAGCCGGCCAAAGAGCGGGCCAGGGATCAGGCCAGGAATCCCGCGACGGCTGACGCCATGCCTGCGGCTGCCGGATTCAACGTGTACGATCTGGTGATGCTGCTGTGGCGGCGGAAGATCGCGATCGCCTCGGCGGCGCTGATCTGCGCTTGCGCCGCGGTCGCCATCGGCAAGAGCCTGTCGCCCAAATATACCGCCTCCGCCCAGCTCTATGTCGACCCCCGCGAGTTGCAGCTGGTCGATCGTGAGCTGACGCCGCGCGCGCAGGACATTTCGGGCCTCGCCATGGTCGTCGAAAGCCAGGCGCGCCTGATCACCTCGAACAACGTGCTGCTGCAGGTCATCAAGGATACCAACCTTGAAAAGGACCCCGAATTCGGCGCCGGCGATTCCAAGGGTCTGATGGGATCGCTGCTCGGCCTGTTCGGCATCGAGCTCCGTCCTTCGGCGGAACAGCAGAAGCAGATCCAGATGGGCGCGCTCGAAGCGCTGAACCGCCACATCAACGTCAAGAAGACCGATCGCACCTTCATCGTCGATATCGACGTCTGGTCGTACGAGCCGGCCAAGGCCGCGATGCTGGCCAACGCGATCTCGAAAGCCTATCTCGCCGAATCCAAACAGTCGCAGGCAGCCGCCGCCCGGCGTGCCACGACCGACCTCTCCGGCCGCCTCAAGGAGTTGCAGGAACGGCTCCGCAACGCCGAGAACACGCTGGCGGTCTACAAGGCGCAGAACAATTTCGTCGGCTCGCAAGACACGATGATCAGCGACCAGCAGCTCTCAGCCAGCAACCAGCGCCTCGCGGCCGCGCGGGCGCTGACGCTCGACGCGCTGTCGAAATACGACCAGATCGAAGCCAGCCGCAAGATTTCCAGCGATCCCGGCGCCATTCCGGAAGCGCTGCAGTCCCCCACGATCGCCAATCTGCGCGGCCAGTATGCCGAAGCCCGCAAGCGCCACGCCGAATTGCAGGGCGAACTCGGACCGCGCCACCCGGCGCTGCGCCAGACGGAGCAGCAGGTGCAGGATCTGCGCCGCACCATCAGCGAGGAAGTCGAGCGCTTTGCGCAGTCCGCCAAAAACGACGTCACGCGTGCCCGCGATTACGAGGCTTCGCTGAACAAGGCGCTGGAGACGCAAAAGAAGCAAAGCGTCCAGATGAGCCAGGCCTCGGTCCGCCTGCGCGAACTCGAACGCGACGTCGAGGCCAGCCGCGACATTTACCAGTCGTTCCTCAAGCGATCGCGCGAAACCGAGGAACAGGAAACGCTGAACACCTCGAGCGCCCGCATCATCGGCGACGCCACCGTGCCGCAGCGGCGCACCTTCCCGCCCGGCATGAGCCTGATCGCCATGATCGGCCTCGTCCTTGGCGGCCTCGCCGCCTGCGCCTGGATCATCGCCGCCGACCAGCTCGCCGCCGGCGCCAGCCCGGTTCGGCCGCGCGACCGGTCCGCGCCGGTGCCCGACGTTGCGGAAAAGCGAACCCCCGCGACGGCTGCACCGACGCCGCCCCAACACCAGGGCCGGCCGCAACCCGCGGTCAGCCTGATCGAAAAGCCGCTGATTGCGCGGCTGCAGGAATCCGACGTGATGCGCACGCTCGGCGGCATCACCGCAACCGCCGGCACCGCCGACGTCACGCGGCTGGGCTGGCCGACGTTGCGCGCGGGATTTCCGTTGATGACCTTCCTCAATGCGATGCGCGAGATGCGGGCGACGCTGGCCAACCGTTCCGCCGGCAAGGCGGCGCCCGTCATGGCCGTGATCGGCGCAGCCAGCGCTCCGGACCGCAGCATCGCCACGCTGAACATCGCACTCGCCGCAGCGCGCGACGGCGCCAGGGTGCTGCTGATCGACGCCGACCATGGCGCACGGGAATTGTCGAACAAGGTGGGCCATCTTGCGAAGAGCGAGCCCGGCCGTCTCGGCTGGCTCAGCATCGGCCCCAGGGCTGCCCGCGCCATCCAGACCGCCAACGGGATTTCGATCTTGCCGGTCGCCGCCGCAAAGGACAGCAAGGCCTCCGATGCCGTTCACAAGGCCGTCGCACAGGCCCGCACCGCCGACGGCTACGACCTCGTCATCGTCGACGGGCCCGCGATGCCGTGGAGCCCGGCCGACCGCAAACTGCTCGACCTCGCCGAGGGGCTCGTCGCGATCCTCCCGGTACAGCTCGATATCAACGACAGCATGGAAGACATCATCACGGCGCTTGGCGGAGCCGAGCGCAAGTTGATCGGCGTCGTCCTCGACGAACTCAATCCGACAGTCATTCAGCGTCAGCGAGACAAACAGTATGCGTGAGCGTCGCGTAAACCCCGTCGGGAGAGCCGCCACGGCCGGCGTCCCCCGCATCACACTGGGCGGGCTGCGGCTCGCCGTGCTCGATCTCGAGCAGACCGCCAATTTCATGGTCGACATGGTGTTCCCGCAACGCCGCGTCGCCCGGCCGCTCTATCTGACCTCCGCCAATGGCGAAGTGCTGGCACGCTGCTCGACCGAGCCGATGACAGACCGGCTGTTTCGCGCCGCCGACCTGATCAACGCCGACGGCCAGCCGCTGGTGACAGTATCGCGCTTCAAGTCGCCGATGCCGCTGCCGGAGCGCGTCGCGACCACGGATTTGTTCCACGTCGTCGCCCGCAAGGCGCAGGCGGTGGGCCTGAGCTTCTACATGTTCGGTGCCGACGAGGCGGAGAACGCCACGGCCGTCGCCAATGTCCGCAAGATGTATCCCGATCTCAGGATCGTCGGCCACTCGCACGGCTATCTGCGCGGCGACGCGCTGCGCGCCAAGGTCGAGGAGATCAACGCGCTGGCGCCGGACTACCTCTGGATCGCGCTCGGCGTTCCCCACGAGCAGGCGTTCGTCGAAGAATATACCGGCGCGCTGCCCAATGTCGGCGTCATCAAGACGTCGGGTGGCTTGTTCAACTTCCTGTCGGGCAGCCGCGCCCGCGCGCCGCAATGGATGCAGGCCGCCGGGCTCGAATGGGCCTGGCGCATCTGGCTCGAACCGCGCCGCCTGTTCTGGCGCTATTTCACCACCAATCCGCGGGCGTTGTATCTGCTGCTGAACAGAAGCCCGTCGCGGGACAAGGGCCAGACGCGCAAGCCATGAGCGGCCGTCCTGCCATTCTCGTCACGGGCGGAGCCGGCTATATCGGTTCGCATTGCTGCCGGGCGCTGGATGCGGCCGGCTATCTGCCGGTCACCTACGACAATCTTTCCACCGGCCACCGCAGTTTCGTGACGGGTGCGCTGGTCGTCGGCGATATCGCCGACAAGGCCACGCTGGCGCGCGTCTTCACCGAGCATGACATCAAGGCCGTGATGCATTTTGCAGCGTCGAGCCTGGTCGGCGAATCCGTCGCGGACCCGCAGAAATATTACGTCAACAACCTCGCCGGCACGCTGTCCCTGCTCGCTTCGATGCGCGAGGCCGGCTGCCATCGCCTGGTGTTCTCATCGACCGGCGCGGTCTATGGCCACGCCGACAGCAAGGCGCTGCGCGAAGATTACGCCTGCGCGCCGATCAATCCCTATGGCGCGTCGAAATGGATGATCGAGCGGGTGCTGACGGATTATCGCGCGGCCTACGACTTCAACTCGTTCGCGCTGCGCTACTTCAATGCCAGCGGCGCCGATCCCGGCGGCGGCATCGGCGAGGACCGCGCCGTCGAAACCCATCTGATCCCGCGCGCGATGATGGCGCTGCAGGGCCACGTGGCCGATTTCGCCGTGTACGGCGACGATTACCAGACGCCCGACGGCACCGCGATCCGCGACTACATCCACGTGACCGATCTGGCGGCGGCCCATGTGCTGGCGCTGAAACTGCTGCTGGAAGGACATTCCGGCGGCGCGTTCAATCTCGGCACCGGCAAAGGCTTTTCAGTGCGGGAAATTCTCGCGGCGATCGCGGCCGAGACCGGGCGCGAAGTGCCCCACGTGGTCAAGCCGCGCCGCGCCGGCGATCCGACCTATCTGGTCGCCGATGCCTCGGCGGCGCACGCGACGCTGGGGTTCCGTCCCGCAGATTCGGATCTCAAAACCGTCATCCGGACCGCCTGGGCCTGGCACAAAAAGGCCCACCCGCTGAAGAACGGGTGAGCCGACTTGCGATTAAAGAGTTTCGCTTGCGAATGCCTTACAGCGACTTGATCTGCACCTTGCGGAACTTGATCACGCCGGAGCCGTATTGCAGGGCGAATGGTCCGGCGGCATGCGCTGAATTCTGCACGTCCACGGTTTTCTGGCCATTGAGCACGACCACGAGGTTCGAGCCCTTGGCCGTGATCTCATAGGTGTTCCACTTGCCGCCCGCCTTCGGCATCGGATCGACCTTGGCGACATCGACGATCGCGCCGGTGCCGTAGGTCGGGTCCGGACGCTTGTCGAAGATGTTGACCTCGTAACAGATCTTGGCGTCGATCTTCGCCGACTGGTCGCAGCGAATGAAGATGCCGCTGTTGGCGTCGTCGTCCGCCCAGAACTCCACCTTCATCGTGAAGTCCTTGTAGGACTCCTTGCTCACGAGATAGGACGGATCCTTGCCTTCGGTGATCTTGTCGGCGGTCAGCGCACCGTCCTTCATCGCCCAGTTGGCTTTGCCAACCTCGGTCCAGTCGCCCATCTTCTTGTCGTCGACCAGCGTCACCCAGCCATCCTGGCCGGATGCCGCGCCGGAAAACTGAACGACGGCGGCGCCCATCAACAGACCGGCCGCGAGTACCGACAAACGCTTCATGAACAGAGCCCTCCCTGGCTGCTTCTTGAATTGGAGCGCAACCTATCACCACCGCGCGCGGCGTAAATCGGCTTTTTCATGCTGCAGTTGCGTTGTGCAATGCGCACGCCTGCCGATGATTGCAATCATGAAGCCGCGCCTTGCTCACCGGGAACGAGACCGGTTAGCATTCGCGGCAACACAGATGAGCGTACCGAGCTCACGCCGCGGCAACGGAGGAAATCATGCAGGCGATATCGCGATCCTGGCGAGCCCTCATCGTGCCGCTGATCTTGGCCGGCATCCCGGACGCCGCCTCCGCCGCCGAACTCAACCCGGCCGCGGTCGTCTACAAATTGCCGGACCAGATTCCCTGGGGCCCGATGAACGCCGCGGGCGCGCAAAGCGCTGTGGTTGCAGGCGATCCGAGCAAGCCCGGCTTCTACATGGTCTACAACAAATGGACCAAGGGCAATCATTTCAGCCGCCCGCACTTCCATCCCAACGATCGCTATATCGTCGTCCTGCAAGGTACCTGGTGGGTCGGCACCGGCCCGAAATTCGATCCGGCCAACACCACGCCGATGCCGGCCGGCAGCTTCGTTACGCATTTCGCCAAAGGCGTGCACTGGGACGGCGCCAAGGACGAGGACGCGATCCTGCTGATCATGGGCGAGGGCCCCGCGACATCGAGCGGCGCGGAAGAGAAATAACCCCGGCGCGACAAATCTATTCCCGAAATTTTTTTCGGCTGATCTCATGCTGTTTCAATGCAAGGCCTGCGGGCCCGCGACCGATCATGGCGCCGCGCCACTGCGCTCGGGTAGAACATCGAAGCCCTGGCGCACCATCGACATCCACTGCCACTGCATGATGCCCGAAGCGAGCGCGATGGTGCTGAAGGCAACCGGCAGACCCGGCGGCGGGGAAACGCCGAATGCCAGCGCCCACGTCAACGCCCTGACAAGGAGCGTGCTGGCCCAGCGCAGCAAGATCGATTTTCCGAGATTGACCGATCTCGATACGCGCCTCGCCGACATGGACCGCGACGGCATCGACGTGCAGGTGATCTCGCCCTATCCCGGCCATTTCGTCTACGCGGCGCCGCCGGAAGTGGCGCGCGAGAGCTGCTACATGGTCAACGACCACATCGCTGGCCTGGTGGCGAAACACCCGGACCGGCTGATGGGCATGGGGACGGTGCCGCTGCAGGATCCCGGCATGGCCGTCGCCGAACTCGACCGCACCGTGAACGAGCTCGGCTTTCGCGGCGTCGAGCTCTGCACCAATGTGGGGGGTGTCGACCTCACCCGAGCCGGGCTGGAAAATTTCTTTGCCCGGGTCGAGGAGCTCGGCGTGATGATCTTCCTGCATCCATCCGGCACCAGCCTGGTCGGACGGATGGAGGATCATTATTTCCCGAACACGATGGGCCATCCCTTCGATTCCGCGCTATGCGTCGGGCATCTGGTGTTCGACGGCTACCTCGAACGCTTTCCCGACCTGAAGATCTGCGTCGCCCATGGTGGCGGCTATATCCCCGGCTATTGGGGACGCTTCGACCATGCCTGGGCGCATCGCGAGGATTGCCGCGTCACCATCAAGAAGAAGCCGTCGGAATATCTGAAGAAGCTCTATTTCGACACCATCGTGTTCGACGAGCGCGAGCTGCAACATCTGATCGAGATCTGGGGCGCCGATCACATCATGCTCGGCACGGATTACCCGTTCGACATGGCGGAACCCGATCCGGTCAGCTTCCTCGGCCGCGTCAAGGGCGTCAGCAAGAAAGACATGGCGCTGGTGGCCGGTGGCAATGCGGCGCGGCTGCTGGGCCTGCCGGGAGCGACGAAAGCCGGGAGGTAGCAACTTTCTCGCCCGTGGCGCGTTTGTCTCCTCCATGCATTGCGCTGCCCGAGGATGCCGTTATCATCCGATTTCAGGAGACCAGATGCATCCCGCCGCCAGCCTGCAATTCGAGCGCATGATCGACGAATACGCGCGCTGGCGTGCCGTGCCCGACAGGGAGCGGTCGCCGGCGCCATCGTGGTGGTGGGGCTCCGCGATGGAAGTGCACGGCGTCAATGAGCCGATGACGGCCGAATGGTGCGCCACGCTTGGATTGCCGGAGCATTCGACGTTTTCGACAGGCGCCAACGTCATCTTCGAGGCGATGGCCGGCGAGACGCTGGTGCCGTGGCCTTACGATTTTCCCCGCAAGGCCGCGCCGCCGGACCCGACGGTGCGCGATCTGCACCCGCAGCCTTCAGACGACAGCGCTTTTCAACCCTGATCCCGGTTCCGGCTGCAGCGGCGGCGCCGCCAGCGCCGGCTCGGCGCGCAGCAGGTCGGCCATCTGTTTGGCCGGCAAGGGCTTGGAGAACAGAAAGCCCTGCATCTCGTCGCAGGCGTGATTGCGCAGGAAGGTCTGCTGCTCCACGGTCTCGACGCCCTCGGCGATGACCGTCATTCCC
Organism: bacterium; assembly: GCA_029946075.1. GTDB lineage: Bacteria > Pseudomonadota > Alphaproteobacteria > Rhizobiales > Xanthobacteraceae > Bradyrhizobium. The sequence continues at coordinate 12,184 of JAQSDT010000723.1, forward strand.
AGTGCCTTGCCCATGCTGATGATGGCCTGCGCAATCGCCTGGTCTTCGGAATCGTTGGGCAGATCGCGAACGAAGGAGCGGTCGATCTTGATCGTGTCGATCGGGAACTGCTTCATCAGCGACATCGAGGAATAGCCGGTTCCGAAATCGTCGATCGCCAGACGAATGCCGCGGCTCTGGATCGCGTCGAGAATCTTGATCGCGCGCGAGACGTTGCGCATCACCATGCTCTCGGTGACTTCGAGCTGCAGCAGCACCGGCGACATGCCGCTCGCCAGCAGCGCCTCGTCGACGTCGTGCAGCAAATGCGCGTCCGCGAACTGCCGCGGCGACAGATTGACCGCCATCGTCACCGGACGCAGGCCGCGGCGCTGCCAGGCCATGTTCTGCGCGCAAGCTTCCTGCAAGACCCAGCGACCGATCGGAACGATCAGGCCGGTTTCCTCGGCCAGCGGAATGAACTGGCCCGGCGACACCATGCCGAGCTCGGGATGAATCCAGCGCAGCAGCGCCTCGACGCCGGTGATCTGGCCGCTCACCATGTCGATCTTGGGCTGATAGTGCAGCGAGAACTGGTCGCGTTCCAGCGCGCGGCGAAGCGCGTTCTCCAGCGTCAGGCGCTCGATCGACTGCGACTTGATTTCCTTGGTGAAGAAGCGGAAGCCGTTCTTGCCGTCTTCCTTGGCGAGGTACATCGCCATGTCCGCGTTCTTGGTCAGCGTCTGCATGTCGCCGCCGTCGGCGGGATACATCGCGATGCCGATCGAAGCCGTGGTGTGGCACTCGTGACCGCTGAGCTGCATCGGCTGGCTCAGCAACGACAGCAACTCGCTGGCGACGCGCTCCACTTCGTGGCGTTCGGCGGCTTCTTCCAGAATGACCACGAACTCGTCGCCGCCAAGCCGCGCCACCACGTCGCTGGAACGCAGCCCGCGACGCAAACGGTTGCCGATTTCCACCAGCAGCATGTCGCCGGCGTCGTGACCGAGCGAATCGTTGATGATCTTGAAGCGGTCGAGGTCAATGAACAGCACCGCAAACTGCCTGTTGTAGCGATCGGCCGCGTCGATGCTGCGACGGAGCATGCCGTTGAACATTTCGCGGTTCGGCAGGTCGGTCAGGCTGTCATGCGACGCCAGATATTCGATGCGTTCGTCGGCACGGGTCTTTTCGTCGGCGCGCTCGAAATTCTCCAGCGCGAACGACACGTTGCCGACGAGGCGCTGCAGCAGCTCGGCAAACTCGGGGGTGAACGTGTCTTTTTCCAGCGAGATGAAGATCATGATGCCGACGACTTCACCCTTCACGAACAGGGGGAATGCCGCACCGGAATTCGCGCCGTCCTTGCGCGCCCTGCCGTAGAACGCCTGGCAGCGCGGATCGGAAAGGTAGTCGTTGACGATGCAGGCCTTGCGGGCACGCAGCGTCATGCCGCCGATACCGGTGCCTTCCGGTAGCGCCGGATTGGCCGAAATCCTGACTTCCCGCGCGCTGTCGGCGATCGGTCCGGAAGCGGCGACCATGTCGAGGAATTCGCTGTCGGGGCGCTTCAATCCGATCGCCGTCGAAGTGAACTTGCCGCCGGTGGCCGCGGCGTCGCAGACCAGATCGAACAGTTCCTCGCGCGATGCGGCGCGGATGATCGCTTCGTTGGTAGCGCTCAGCGCCGCCAGCATGCGCGTCAGGCGCTCCTTCTGGACTTCCGTCCGCGCCTTGTCGTCGGCCCGGCTGAAATTCTCGAGGGCAAACGAGATATTCGCTGTCAGCCGCTCCAGCAGCTCAACGAATTCCGCCGTGAATGTGTTCTTTTCAACCGAGACGAACAGCATGACGCCGACGACTTTCCCACCATTGAACAGGGGGAAAGAGGCGCCGGATTGCGCGCCCTGGAGGCGGGTGGCGGTCTGGAAGATGGGTGCATTGCGCTCCGTCGAATAGTCATTGGAAATACACGCCTTGCCGGCTCGAAACGCCTGACCTGACAGACCGTTTCCTTCCGGCACGGCCGGATCGATCGAAATCTGCATCTGCCAGGCCTTGTCCGAGGTCGGGCCGGCCACCGCTGCAATCTGGAAGAAATCGCTATCCGTCCTCGACAGCGCGATCGAAACCGAGCTGAACCGGCCTCCGCCCGCAGCCGCCTCACAAACGAACCGGAACAGTTCCGACGGTGACTTGGCACGCACGATCGCCTCGTTGGTGGCGCTAAGCGCGGCCAGCATGCGCGTCAGGCGCTCCTTCTGTACCTCTGTCTTCGCCTTCTCGTCGGCGCGTTCGAGATTCCCGATCGCGAACGAAACATTGTCGGAGAGCCGCTGCAGCAGCTCGGCAAATTCAGGCGTGAACGTGTGCTTTTCGGAGGAGACGAAGAACATCACGCCGACCGGCTGGCCGTCGACGAGCAGCGGAAACGCCGCGCCCGACATGGCGCCGTCGCTGTGGATGAACTG
>JAQSDT010000724.1 GCA_029946075.1 bacterium
GCGCGACGAAATCGGCAACGACGGCAGCGGTTTCGGGCGAGCCGAGATATCCGGATACGATCATTTGCGCGGTGTCGACCGCGCCGCGCTCCTCGATCCCGAGCAGGAGATCGGCCACCAGCTGCGCCTCGAGCATGCGGCCACGGATGGTCGGATAGCCCGGCCGGTTGCTGAGCAGCGTGGTCGGTACCGCCGTGACGTCGATACCGTGCATCTGCATCGGAAAAACCGCGGCGCTGTTGCCGACATGGCCGAAAGCGACCTGCGACTGAATCGAAATGACGTTCATACGGATTGTGTTCTTGAGATGACAAGTTCCCGGAGCGGGCACCTGCGCAAGCTTAACACATTGGTCATTTGTTTGCGGTCATTTTCACGACCTCAATCAACAGGGAGTCACCATGTCTGACGTCACCATTCCCGGCGGCCGTATCCGTTCCTTCGTCGAGCGGATCGAGAACATCGAAGGCGAATTGCTGGAGCTGAACGAGCAGAAGAAGGAAGTGTTTTCGGAAGCCAAGGGCGAAGGGTTCGACGTCAAGATTCTCAAGGAGATCATCAAGCTGCGCAAGCAGGACCAGGACGAGCGCGACGAGCGTGAAAGCCTGCTCGATCTCTACATGCGCGCGATGGAAACCGCGCCGCCGGAGAAGACCGCGAAGGCGGCCTGAGCGGAACTTCCTTGCTCGTCATGCCCGGCCTTGTGCCGGGCATCCACGTCTTTGCTTCGATGGAGCAGGAAAGGCGTGGATGGCCGGGACAAGCAGATGTCCATTCGGATTTCAATTGGATTACTTGAACAGCGCGAAATAGATCACATACAGCCAGCCCAGAATGCCGTGGATGATCGCCCACAGGATCGAGTGGTTGTTGGCATAGGAGATCGCAATGGCGAGCGCCGAGCCGAAGCCCACGCCGTATTTCGCGCCTTCGCTCCGAACGGTGTAATATCGCGTTTCGCTCATGATGATTTTCTCCGTGAGTGCGAATGACGTAACCGGGCGAGCCGCTCGGTGATGGTTCAGCGCCTGCCGACGCGCCATCCCATTTCCCAGAAATCGGCTTCGAGCCGGGTGGCTTCCCCAAAGATTGCGATCAGTTCTGCCTCGCGGGCCGGCGTGGCGTAGCGATCGGCGAGGCCTTCGAGATGCGTTCGCGTTTTTTCCGCGACGTCCTGATAGGGCGCGCCGGCGTATTCGGCGATCCAGACGCTGTAGGGGTTCGTTACAGCTGATGCGTTAGGCCGCGTGGCCAATCGCGCCGCGATCTCGGCGTAACCGATCACGCAAGGCGCCAGCGCCACCTTGAGCGCCAGCAGGTCGCCGCGCATTCCCGCATCGAGCACGTAGCGCGTATAAGCCAGCATCTCGACCGCCGGGGGCGCGTGTTCGAGATCGGCTGCCGACAGCCCCCAGCCGGCGCAGAGCTTGATGTGCAGGTTCATCTCGACGTCGAGAATAGCGGAGACGCCGGACGCCGCTTCGCGCATGTCGGCGAGATTGGGCGACTTGTAGACGGCGAGCGCGTAGGCGCGGGCAAACTCGATCAGGAACAGATAGTCCTGCACGAGGTAGTGACGAAATGCGGCCTCAGGGAGAGAGCCGTCGGCCATCGCTTCCGTGAAGGGGTGCTCGCTATAGGCCCGCCACTCGGCGGATGCTGCGCTCTTTAATCGCTCGAAGAAACCCATCGTCTTTCGCCGGCCTTTCGAATCCAGGGAATGCTTCCCGAACTATAGAGCCAATTCGGTCCGTCATTGTCTGCAACAAACGCAAAGCGTTTGTGCATGCGAGCGGAGCGAAGCAATCCATGCCTCCGCCGGCGGCACTATGGATTGCTTCGCTGCGCTCGCAATGACGCTTCTCGCTTTCCATCGTACGATAGAAACAAGCATTTGATTTTGCGTGCTTTTTATCGCTCCCTTCCACTCCGCGGGAAATAAACTCACCCGCGTTGAGATCGCCCCCCGACGCCCTGATGATCGCTGCCAGAGCCAACCAGCGAGCGAGGGCACGACATGGCGAAGATGCGAGCGATCGATGCGGCGGTGCGGATCCTGGAAAAGGAAGGGGTGACGGTCGCTTTCGGCGTGCCGGGGGCTGCGATCAATCCGCTGTATTCCGCGCTGAAGAAGCGCGGCTCGATCGGGCACATCCTGGCCCGGCACGTCGAGGGCGCCTCGCACATGGCCGAGGGGTACACCCGCGCCAGGGCCGGCAATATCGGTGTCTGCATCGGCACCTCGGGCCCGGCCGGCACCGACATGATCACGGGGCTTTATTCGGCGATCGCGGATTCGATCCCGATCCTCTGCATCACCGGGCAGGCGCCGCGCGCGCGGCTCTACAAGGAAGACTTTCAGGCGGTCGACATCGAATCGATCGCAAAGCCCGTGACCAAATGGGCCGTGACGGTGCGCGAGCCGGCGCTGGTGCCGCGCGTGTTCAGCCAGGCGTTCCACATCATGCGTTCGGGCCGTCCCGGACCGGTCCTGATCGACTTGCCGCTCGACGTGCAACTCGCCGAGATCGAATTCGACGACGAGACCTATGAGCCGCTGCCGGTTTACAAGCCCGCGGCGACGCGCAAGCAGGTCGAGAAGGCGCTGGAGATGCTCAATGCGGCTGAGCGGCCTTTGATCGTGGCCGGCGGCGGCGTCATCAACGCCGATGCGTCCGAATTGCTGGTCGCCTTCGCCGAAGCCGTCAACGTGCCTGTGGTGCCGACGCTGATGGGGTGGGGCGCGATCCCCGACGACCACGTGCTGATGGCCGGAATGGTCGGCCTGCAGACCAGCCACCGCTACGGCAACGCCACGATGCTGGAGTCCGACTTCGTGCTCGGGATCGGCAACCGCTGGGCCAACCGGCACACCGGTTCGATCGAGACCTACACCAGGGGGCGGACCTTCGTGCATGTCGACATCGAGCCGACGCAAATCGGCCGCGTCTTCAATCCCGATCTCGGCATCGCGTCGGACGCGAAGGCGGCACTGGAACTGTTCGTCACGGTTGCCAGAGAGTGGCGCAAGGCTGGCAAACTCCGGGAGAGGCAGGCGTGGCCGGCGGCGTGCCAGGACCGCAAGCGCACGATGCTGCGCAAGAGTCATTTCGACAATGTGCCGATCAAGCCGCAGCGCGTCTATGAAGAGATGACAAAGGCGTTCGGGCGCGACACCTGTTATGTCAGCGTCATCGGGCTGTCGCAGATTGCCGGCGCCCAGTTCCTCGGCGTCTATCGTCCGCGCAACTGGATCAATGCCGGACAGGCCGGTCCGCTCGGCTGGACGCTGCCGGCGGCGCTCGGCGTGCGCGCCGCCGATCCGTCCCGCGAGATCGTGGCGCTGTCGGGCGATTACGATTTCCAGTTCCTGATCGAGGAACTCGCCGTCGGCGCGCAGTTCAAGCTGCCTTACATCCACGTCGTCGTGAACAACGCCTATCTCGGGCTGATCCGCCAGGCCCAGCGCGGCTTCGACATGGACTATCACGTCCAGCTTTCGTTCGAGAACATCAACGCGCCCGAGATCGGCGGCTATGGCGTCGATCACGTTGCCGTCGCCGAAGGGCTCGGCTGCAAGGCGATCCGCGTCACCGATCCGGAGCAGGCGCAATCGGCCTTCGCTACCGCGCGCGAGTGGATGGCGGAATACCAGGTGCCGGTGGTGGTCGAATTCATTCTCGAACGCGTCACCAACATCGCGATGGGGACCGAGATCGACAACATCATCGAGTTCGAGGCGGTGCTCGACCTTCCCCTGGACGATGCGCCCGCGGTCGCGGACGCGCATCGGTCCGGCATGCTGCAGCCGGCTTGAGGAGATCGATCATGCCCAGATTTGCCGCCAACCTCACCATGCTGTTCGGCGAGCAGCCGTTTATGAATCGCTTCGCCGCCGCCAAAGCCGCTGGCTTTACCGGTGTGGAGTATCTGTTCCCTTACGAGTTCGACAAGGCCGAGTTGCGCGAGCAATTGCACCGGCACGGGCTGACCCAGGTGCTGCACAACCTGCCCGCCGGCAACTGGGCGGCGGGCGAACGCGGCATCGCGATTCTGCCCGACCGGGTCGACGAATTTCGCGATGGCGTCCGGCGGGCGGTGGACTACGCCAAGGCGCTGGATTGCAAACAATTGAACTGCTTGGTCGGCATCGCGCCCGACGGCGCGGATATGGCCCGGCTCAACGACGTTCTGATCGGCAATCTGCGCTTCGCAGCGGACGAACTGGCGCGGGAGCGGATCAAGCTGCTGATCGAGCCGATCAACACCATCGACATCCCCGGCTTCTTCCTGAACCGGACGGAGCAGGCGCTTCAGCTGATCGCCGACGTGGGTTCGAGCAATCTGTTTGTGCAGTACGATATCTATCACATGCAGGTGATGGAGGGAGACATCGCGCGCAGCCTGCAGAAGCATCTGCCGCGCATCGCGCATGTCCAGCTTGCGGATAACCCCGGCCGTAACGAGCCCGGTACGGGCGAGATCAACTATCCCTTCCTGTTCAGGCATCTCGACGCTATTGGTTATCGCGGCTGGATCGGGTGCGAATACAAACCGCGGACCACGACGGTCGACGGCCTCGGATGGCACGCGGCGCTGACGCTCGATACCTGACCAAAACAAAAGAAACGAAAAGGGGAGTGTGACATGATCGATATCGGTTTCATCGGCCTCGGCACCATGGGACGCCCCATGGCCGCGCATCTTCAGGCCGCCGGCCACAAATTGTTCCTGCACGATGTCGTGCCCGTGGCGAAGGAACTCGTCGATGCCGGCGGCGTGCTGTGCAAGTCGGGCAAGGAAGTTGCCGAGAAGTCCGATGTCGTCATCATCATGGTGCCGGATACGCCGCATGTCGAAGCGGTGCTGTTCGCGCAGGACGGCGTCGCGGCCGGTCTGTCGAAAGGACAAATCGTCGTCGACATGAGCTCGATCTCGCCGCTCGCCACCAAGGAGTTCGCGAAGAAAGTCGAGGCGCTCGGCGCCGATTATCTCGATGCCCCGGTCTCCGGCGGCGAGGTCGGCGCCAAAGCCGCAAGCCTGACCATCATGGTAGGCGGGCCGGAGCGTGCCTTCAACACCATGAAGCCGGTGTTCGACAAGATGGGCAAGAACGTCACGCTGGTCGGCGCCAACGGCGACGGGCAGACCACCAAGGTCGCCAACCAGATCATCGTCGCCTTGACGATCGAGGCCGTCAGCGAGGCGTTGCTGTTCGCATCGAAGGCGGGCGCCGATCCGGCGCTGGTGCGGCAGGCGCTGATGGGCGGCTTCGCCTCATCGCGAATTCTCGAAGTCCATGGCGAGCGCATGGTGAAGCGGAATTTCGAACCGGGTTTCCGGATAGAGCTGCACCAGAAGGATCTCAATCTGGCGCTGGAGGGCGCGCGGGCACTCGGCATTTCGCTGCCGAGCACGGCGCTTGCGCAGCAATTGTTCAACTCCTGCACCGCGCATGGCGGCAAGGCATGGGATCATTCGGCGATGGTGCGCGCGCTCGAGATGATGGCGAACCATCAGGTGGCGCAGGGCAGGCAATAGGAACCGTGATCGACTGAGCGAACCGGCATCGCAAAACTGCAATCCTCGTGGGTTTGCACCCCTGCGGGGATTGTTGCGTCAGGAGGTGCCGACGTTGGGCCGGCGAACCCGCTTGATGGCCCAATCGAGTCCGGCGGCGAGTGCGAGACCGACGCAGGCCGCGAGCGCATCGACGACAAAATCCTCAAGCCGCGCATGCCGGCCGGGCATCCAGAGCTGCAGAAGTTCAAGCACACCGATAAAAACGACGGCAGTGGCTGATGTGATCCACCGGTTGCGGCCATAGGCGAGGCCGAATGCCAGTCCGACCAGGACGAACGCGAGCGCGTGTTCGCCGTTCTGGCCCAGCTCAGAGTGAGGCCGGTATGTCGGCGGCCCCAGCGTGGCGAATGCGACGGCGGCGGCGAGGATCCAGGCAATGATTCTGAGAGCAATGTACATGGCGCCCGGATAGCACGTTCGTCCCATGCATGCCGATCACGGCGGCTTGAGATTCCTGTGTGGTTAACGGCACAAAACTTTGGCTATAGCGGCTCGCGAACGCCCAATCCGTGCATAAAATGCTCCCGGATCTGCACAGGATCGCGCCGCGTGGCTCCCACGCCTGGTTTGTCGTCGATCCGTACGCCGATCAGCGTCGGTCCGGATGCCGTCAACGACTGTTCGATCAGCCGCTCGAAATCCTCCTCATCCGCCGCCCACGAGCTGTTGGTGAGCCCGCTGGCGATGGCGACGGCAACGATGTCGGCGACGGCGGCGGCCGGCGTCGGCTGCGCGCCGGTGATCTGGTAGACGCCGTTGTCCATGACCACCATGGTGAGATTTTTCGGCGCCAGCGTCGCGATCGTCGTGAGCGAACCCAGCTGCATCAGCAACGAGCCGTCGCCTTCGAGCGCGAATACGCGCCGTTCGGGCTGCGCCAGCGCCACGCCAAGCGCGATCGGGAAGGCGAGGCCCATGCTGCCGAGCATGTAGAAATTCTGCGGCCGGTGGCCGGCGGCCCACAGGTCGAAATTGGTGTTGCCGATGCCGCCGATCACGGCTTCCTGGTGGTTCAGTCTGGCGACCAGGCGCGAGGTCAGGTCGAAGCGGTTCATGATCTTGGTGTTGCGGGCGGGATTGCTGGCGGCGGTGTTCATGGGATCGCTCACTTGTCGAAGACCTTGCCGCCGGTCAGAAGCGGCGAGAGGATCAGCGCCACCGGCGCCTGGGTGGTGACGGCCTGCTTGATCGAGCGGTCGCAGATGAATTCGAACTCGTCGAGCCGGGTACAGGTGTGGTGCTCCATCGCGAGCGAATCCAGCACCGGGCGCATGGTCCGGCACACCAGCGACTGGCCATAGTTGAATTCGCCGAGCGTGCCGCGTTCGGACACGAACATGATCAGCGGAATCTGGTAGGGGATGGCGAGCGAGGCCAGGATGTTCGCCAATGTGGCGAAACCCGACGTCTGCATCAGCACCGCGCCCTTCATGCCGGCCATCCAGGCGCCGGAGACGATGCCGACGGCCTCTTCCTCGCGCGCGGTGGGGAAGGTCGTGAAAAAGGGATCGGCGTGCAAATTGCTGATCAGCTTCGTCAGCACCCGGTCCGGCACGTAGGGGACGAGGCGGATATCGTTGCGCTTGAGGGTCTGCAGCACCACGCCGTGCCAGCTCGCCTCCGCCTTGACTTCCTCCGCAACCGCCATACCGGCCTCCTCATTCGCGACGATGTTTCGTTCGCGCGCATCCCAGGGAGCGCCGAAACTTGACGGCATCGGCGGGATTGTCAACATGTCCTGACCGTATCGAGGCCTGCGTTCGCCGCGCTGTCGCCGGGATGCGACGATGTGAGATAACAGGTGAAAGTGCGGGGGAGGATTACCAGCGAAATGACCGTCAACAGCAAGCGCGTTTTCTACGTCAAGTATCTCGCCAACGACATCTATCTCGACATCATCAAGGCGCGCCCCGACGTGCGGCTGGACCGACTGGAGAACGAGAGCCCCGATTCTGTCGCAGCCCCGATCCTGTCGGCGGCGCATGCCTATCAGATCGGCGCGGCGCGCGACGAGATCGCCCGGCATTTTCATGTCGACAAGGATTTGCTGCGCCGGGCGCCGAATTTGCTGCTGGTGTCCTCGAACGGCGCCGGCTTCGACCCCGTCGACGCCGATGCCTGCACGGCGGCCGGGGTGCTCGTCGTCAACCAGTCCGGCGGCAACGCCAATTCGGTCGCCGAGCACGCGCTCGGCATGCTCTTGACGCTGTCGAAGCGCATCCTCGAATCCGACCGCGCGCTTCGCCGCAGCGCCAATGTCGATCGCAATGCGCTGATCGGCAATGAGGCCCAGGGCAAGACCATCGGCATCGTCGGCCTCGGTAATGTCGGCCGCCGCGTCGCCGAACTCTGCAACGGCCTGCTGCACATGAAGGTGATCGCCTACGATCCGTATCTGACCGCCGGGGAAATGGCCGCACGGGGCGGCGAGAAGGTCGAGCTGGACGAGCTGATGCGGCGCTCGGATTTCGTGTCGATCTCGTGTCCGCTCAGCAAGGACAATCGCGGCATGATCGGCACCGCGCAATTCGCGCTGATGCAGCCGCACGCGTTCTTCATCACCACCGCCCGCGGTTTCATCCACGACGAGGATGCGCTGTATCACGCGCTGAAGGAAAAGCGCATCGCCGGCGCCGGGCTCGACGTCTGGTCGAAGGAGCCGCCGCCGCCGGAGCACCCGTTACTGCAGTTCGACAACGTGCTGGCAAGCCCCCACACCGCCGGCGTGACGCGGGAAGCGCGCGTCAACATGGGCAAGATCGCCGCCGAGCAGGTGCTGGATACGCTCGACGGCAAGCGCCCGCCGCGGATCGTCAATCCCGAAGTGTGGCCCGCCTACGCCAAACGCTTCGAGCAGACGTTCGGCTTTGCACCGAAATAGGCCGCAAGCCATGGCCGAACCCGAAGACAGGTTCTACGAGTCGCAGGGCTTGCGGCTGCATTACGCCGATTGGGGCAACGTGTCAGCGCCGCCGCTGGTGCTGATTCATGGCGGGCTCGATCATTGCCGCACCTGGGATGCGATCGCGCAGGCCTTGCAGCCGCACTTCCATGTTATGGCGCCGGACCTGCGCGGGCACGGCGATTCCGACTGGGCCAAGGGCAGCAGCTACAGCCTCGTCGACAATGTCTATGACGTGTCGCGGCTGATGAAGTTCGCCGGCGTGCCGAATGCCGCGATCGTCGGTCATTCCATGGGCGGGATGGTGTCGCTGGCCTATGCGGGCACCTATCCGGAGCGGGTGTCGCGCCTCGTCAATCTCGACGGAACTTTCCTTTCGGGTTCGCGCGGCCTGTCGATCGGCGAACAGATGTCGCGATGGATCGAGCAGCTCGATCGTATCTCCGAGATCGAGCCGAGCACGTTCACGACCATCGACGAAGCCGCGCAGCGGCTCTCCGGCCGCAACAAGCGGCTGACGCCGGCGCAGGCGCTTCATCTGGCGCGGCACGGTGTTCGACAAGGAACGGACGGCCTCTATCGCTGGAAGTTCGATCACTATCAGCGGGCGAGGGCGCCGTATCGCCTGTTGGCGAAGGACTATGTCGGCCTGTGGTCGCAGATTGCCTGCCCGACCCTTCTGATGTGGGGCGACGAAAGCTTCCTGCCCGATCCCGAAGCGAGCGGATTGCTCGCGCATTTCAAGCAGGCCGAAATGATCAAGATTGCCGGCGCCGGGCACTGGTTGCACCATGACCGGCTGGATGAGGTCCTTGTGGCGTTGCGGCGGTTTCTGAATGTGTCCGCCTGAGCAGGGGAGCAGCATGTCCGACAAAATCCGTTATGTGCGTGAACTGAGCGCGGAATCCTCCGGCGAAGCTCCGGGCCGCGGACGCCTCAAGGGCCGCCGCATCCTGGTCGTCGGCGGCGGGCAGCGGACCTTCGATGCGGCGACCGATCCGGTCGGCAACGGGCGGGCGATGTCGCTGCTGTTCGCGCGGGAAGGCGCGCATGTCGCGGTCGCGGACATCAGCCGCGCCAGCGCTGACGATACCGTCGCGCGTATTGCGGCCGAAGGCGGCCGCGCGTTCTCGATCGAAGCCGACATCGCGCAGGAGCGCGACGTGGCCAGGATGATCGACGAAGCATTGGACGGTCTCGGCGGGCTCGACGGCATGGTGCTCAATGTCGGCATCGGGCTCGGCGCGCTCGGTCTCGACGGCGTCGATCTCCAACAGTGGAACGATACGTTCGCGGTCAATCTGACCGGGCCGATGCTGTGCTGTCGCAAGGCGCTCAAGCATCTCGCCGACGGCTCATCCATCGTGTTCATTTCCTCGATCGCGGCGCTGCGCTCCGGCTCGCGGCTGATCGCCTACGATACGTCGAAGGCCGCGCTCGGCGGCCTGATGCGCAACGTCGCCAGGGAGGGCGCGCGGCGCGGCATTCGCGCCAACACGATTTGCCCGGGCCTGGTCGATACGCCGCTCGGCCGCCACACCAGCGCCGGCCGTCCGTCGCGAAGCGCGTCGGGGGCGCCGTTCGGCCGGATGGCGACGGGCTGGGAGATCGCCTATGCGGCGCTGTTCTTCATGTCCGGGGAGAGCGTTTACGTGAACGCGCAGACGCTGGCGGTGGACAGCGGCATTACCGGTCTGTGAGCCGGAAAGCCTGAGAGAAGAATTCATCCGCCGGGCGGCTCAAGGGGCAACAAACCCACTGCCGGGAGGCGGTTTCACGACACGCGTATCGCTATTTTCCCTGACATCTCGACTAGTTAGCCGCCTCACGCCATTTTCCATGGTGCGCCCCTGACGGAACCAGGTTCCCCGGCGCAGATGGAAGATCAGGATGCAACAGGTTCGTACATTGCTGCGCGGCACGTCGTCCCGGATCGGACGCCGCATTGCCCAGATCGTCGCGATCGCAGCGGCCAGCCTGCCGTCGGCAGGCGCCTGAGCGCGGGTTTCCGTTCGTCAGAAATCTGACGACAAATTGCGCTTGAACAGCAGCGTCATTTCCGCCGCCATATCCTCGTCGCTCGCCGGCGCCTGCCGGCTGGCCGGCTGCGGATGGAACACCATGCGTTGCTGCAACAGCGCGTAAGCCGCGCGCGTCGCGAGATCGATCCGCCTGTCGAGGTCGGGCGGAGTCTGCTTCGATTTCTGTCGCACGATGCCGGCAATGTGATCCGCGGTATGGCGGATGTTGGTCGCGACCCGGCTGTAGATTTCGGTATCGCCGAGCAGGAACGCTGGCCGCAGCAAATTGCGGTGCCGGGTGTAGTATTTCGCCAGATCGCGAAAAATCTTGAAGATGGATTCGTCGAGCGAGAGTTCGGCGTGCCGATCGGCGCGCATGGTCTCGTCGATCCCCGCAAGCTGGCGGTCGCGGATCGACTGGTGCAGGGCAACCAGGATGCTGGTCTTGTCCCTGAAGCGGGCATAGATCGAGGCGGGGACGCAGCCGGCGCGGGCGGCGATGTCGGGGATCGTGATCTCCTCGAAAGCCCGGCCATCCAGCAGCGACTCCAGCGCCTGGATGATGTCCTGCAGCCGCTGTTCGCTGCGCGCCTGCTTCGGCGCGTTGACGCGCTCCATCTTCACGATCCGCTCCAGATCGTGCGTCTTCGAAACGGTCTTTGCCTTGCTGGCGCGCGGTCGCGGCACGAATCGATCCTGTCGGTCTTTACCCAGCCCTCTCATTAGCCCATCCGCCGGACGCTTGGAATGAAGCATCTTGACTAAATTAGAATATGAATCTAATTCATAAAAAACAGCAGATCGGGAGGAACGGAATGAGCGCGCGTGGTTCTGATGGTGCGGACGTGCGGCCGGTGATCATCGTGGGGGCCGGGCCGGTCGGCCTCGGGGCGGCGCTCGAACTCGCCAGATGCGGACTGCGGTCGATCCTGATCGAACGCAACGAGCGCACCAGCTGGCATCCGAAAACCCGCAATTTCAACACCCGCACCATGGAGATCGCCCGCGGTTGGGGACGCGAGATCTATGAAGAGCTGCGGCAGCTCGACCTGCCGCCGAACTGGAAGACGCCGATCCGCTTCATGGAATCCGTCGTCGGCAAGCAGACCGGCCATATCGATTCCCGCGGCTTTGCCGGGGCAGGGCCCGATCTCAGCCCGGTGAGCTCCGTGCTTTCGTCGCAGGACATGCTGGAGCCGGTTATGCTGCGCGAGATCAGGCGCACCGGCCTGGTCGACCTGCGCTTCGGTCACGAGGTCATCGAGATCGTGCACGGACACGAGGACGATGCGACCTCGGTCGAGATCAAGGTCCGCAACAGGGCGAGCGGCGAAGTGTACGTCCTCACCGCGCCGGCGCTCGTTGCCGCCGACGGCGCGGCGAGTTTCGTCCGCGACTTCCTGCAGGTGCCGCTCGACGGGCCGAAGAAGGTGGCCCATTTCATCAACTGCTACTTCCGGGCCGACATCGAAAAGCATGTCGGCGACAACACCGGCATCCTGCTGTTCTTCTCCAACAACCATGCAAGCGGCGTGTTCCAGCCGCTGGACGCCAAAGGCCGCTGGCTGACGCAGCTGCAGGTCGCCGAAGAAGAATGGTCCACCGAACTGTTCACGCCCGAGCGCTGCGCCGAGCGCATCAGGGCCGGTGCCGGCGTGCCGGATCTGAAGGTCGAGGTGCTGTCGATCGGGAAATGGCAGATGAACGCCGTGGTCGGGCGCCGGCTGATTGCCGGCCGCATCCTGCTGACGGGCGATGCCGCGCACATGTTCCCGCCGACCGGAGGCCTCGGCGCCAACACCGGCGTCCAGGGCATGCACAATGCGATCTGGAAGCTGGCGCTGTTCCTCAAAGGCAAGGCCGGACGCAGATTGCTGCAGACCTACGAGACCGAGCGGCGCCCGGTGGCGCGCTGGGTCGCCGATCAGTCGTATCACAACCGCCAGCAGGTCAATAAGCTCGGCGCGATCTCGCGCGGCGAAGTGCCCGCGGACGGCATGGGGCCGGCGGAGGTTTTGCAGGCGAGCCGCCGCTACGGCAATCACATCGGTCTCGAACTCGGCACGATCTACACGTCGGATGCGGTCATCGCGGATGGCAGCAAGCCGCCGGCGGTGGAGGATCCCTACACGGATTACATTCCGTCGGGTCACCCCGGCGCGCGGGCGCCGCATGTCTGGTTCGACCGCCAGGGCGATCGCCTCTCCACCATCGATCTCATCGGTCCTGAATTTACGCTGATCGCGGGACCGAAGGGGCAGGGCTGGAAGAAGGTCGCCGAGGCCACCGGCGCGAAGACCGGCCTTGCTTTGCAGTGCCACATCGTCGGCGACGGGCTGGTCGATGTCGAGGGAACCTTCAGGGACCGGTTCGGCATCGAGGATACCGGCGCCGCGCTGGTGCGGCCCGATGGCTTCATTGCGTGGCGCACGCAGCATATGGGACCGAACGCGGGCGCCGATCTCGGCAGCGCGCTCGCCAGCATCCTGTCATAAGGGAGACGATCCATGGTTCGCGCGCTTGTACTTGCGATCGTTTCGTTGCTGGCGATCCTGCCGGTTCAAAACGGCTACGCGGCATTTCCCGAACGATCGATCCGGCTGGTGGTGGCGTTTCCACCCGGTGGCTCGATCGATGTCGTCGCCCGAATTCTTGCCGAAAAGCTGCGCGCCGGCCTCGGCCAGACGATTGTGGTGGAGAACCGCGCAGGCGCGGCGGGCAACATCGGTGCGCAGTCTGTCGCCAGTGCGGCGCCCGACGGCTACACGGTGCTGATGACGACGTCGGCGATCGCAATCAGTCCGTGGATGTCGCCGACCAGCCTCGATCCGGGCAAGGACCTCGTTGCGGTGACGCGAATTGCACTGTCGCCCTATGTGCTCGTTGTCAGGCCTTCCTTGCCGGTCAAGACGCTGGATGAGTTCATCGCGCTCGCCAAAGCGGAGCCGGGCAAGCTGACCTGCTCGACCTACGGCGTCGGATCGCCACCGCATCTCGCGCTCGAATTGTTCAAGCGCGCCGCCGGGATCGATGTCGTCCACGCGCCCTATCGCGGTTTCGGTCAGGCGCTTCCCGACCTGATCGGCGGTCTGTTGTCCTGTTCGGTGGAAACACCGGCGAATATCGAGCAGCATGTTCGCGCCGGCACGGTGCGGCCCGTCGCGGTGACAAGCCCCGCGGCGCTCGAGATGTTCCCCGGCGCGGCGCCGCTGTCGGCGCTCTACCCCGATGTGATCGTCGAGGGATGGCAGGGCATCTTCCTGCCAGCGGGAACGCCACAGGCGGTCGTCGAGCGCATCAACGCCGAATTCGTCAAGGCCGTGCGGGATCCCGATGTCGTCAAGCGGTTGCGCGAGCTCGGCTTCGATCCTGTCGGCGACAGCAGCGAGCAGGCGACAGCCGTGTTCAAGCGTGACTATGAGCGCTTTGGAACCGTCATTCGCGAGCTGAAACTGAAGGCGGAATAGCGGCGGATCGGAAAGTTGAACGAAGTATAAAATACTCGCTTTGAGCGATCGGATAAACTATCTTCGCGGAGCAAGCGAGGCGGCGCAACGTCACCTGCGACACTCTGACCGGTAAGTCGCGCGTCTGGCTCGGGATCAAATGAGGTCCGGGAGGGTCAGTCATGTTGCTGCGCGCGGCTCTGACGGAATTCCTGACGAACTGGCGCGACGACCTCACCCCGGCGTGGCGCACGGTATTGGCCGATGTCGATCCGGCCTTCGCTGATGTTCGCGCCGATCTCACCTTCTCCGCGGATGAGCCGATTTTTCCGTCGCGGCGCGCTTCGCCGATTCAGGGCGCCCGGGCCGATGCGCATGTGTTTCGCGCGTTCGATGCCACCGTGCCGAAGGACATCAGCTGCGTTCTGGTCGGGCAGGATCCGTATCCGAAGATTTCGCGCGCCACCGGGCGGTCGTTCGAGCAGGGGGATCTGGCCGGCTGGGATCAGGCCGGCGTCGCCAGCAGCCTGAAGCGGCTGCTGCAGATGATGGCGAACGAGCGAACCGCGAGCACGGAGTTCACGTCGGCCGGCGGCTGGGCGAAATTGCGCGCGGCGATCACAAGCGGCGCGCTCGATTTCGGCACGCCGCGCGAA
>JAQSDT010000725.1:0-5473 GCA_029946075.1 bacterium
CGTCCTCGATTTCAGCACGCTATTGCCGGGTCCCTTCGCGAGCCTGATGCTCGCGGAGGCCGGCGCCCAGGTCGTCAAGATCGAGCGGCCCGGCCGCGGCGACGAGATGCGGAGCTACGTGCCGAAATTCGGCGAAGACAGCGTCAATTTCGCGCTGCTCAACGCCGGCAAGCAGAGCATCGCCATCGACCTGAAGGCGCGCGATGCCGTGGAACGGCTGTGTCCTCTGATTGCGGAAGCCGACATCGTGATCGAGCAGTTTCGGCCCGGGGTAATGGACCGGTTAGGTCTGGGATATGCGGCTCTCAGGGAGATCAACCCTCGCCTGATCTATTGTGCCATCAGCGGTTGGGGGCAGAATGGTCCGAAGGCGATGGTCGCAGCGCACGACCTTAACTATCTCGCCGAGTCAGGAATTCTCGGATTGAGCGTAGGCGCCGATGGGGCACCGGTGATCCCGCCGGTGTTGATCGCCGATATCGCCGGCGGCGCTTATCCGGCGGTGACCAATATCTTGCTGGCGTTGCGCCGGCGCGACAAGAGCGGCGAGGGGGCCTATCTCGACGTTTCCATGGGCGAGAACCTGCTGACGCTGGCCTATTGGGGGCTCGGCAACGGCTTCGCGGCGGACGAATGGCCAGGCGGCAGCGACGCGCTGGTGACCGGCGGCAGCCCGCGATACCAGCTCTACCGCACGTCGGACAACCGCCATCTCGCCGTCGCGCCGATCGAAGACAGGTTTTGGGAGAACTTCTGTTCGACTATCGGCCTCGCTCCCGAAATGTGTGCTTCGGAAGCGGACGAAGGCGAGGCAATCGACGCGGTCGGCGAGATCATCGCGACGAAGACCGCAGCCGAGTGGACGTCGATCTTCGCGGGCAAGGACGTGTGTTGCTCGATCGTTGCTAGTCTGAAGGATGCGGTCGCGGATCCTCATGTCGCCGCGCGCGGGCTGCTGTCGCGCAAAATCATGGTCGAAGGGCGCTCGATCCCAGCGCTGCCGGTACCGTTAAGCGAGCAATTCCGTGGTCCGAAGGAATCCACACCACCGCGGCTCGGCGCGGATACCGCCGAGATCCTGGCGACCTAGGACGATCCGGGTGCGAGCTTTTCAGGTCATCGTGCACGGCGCGCCATCAAGTCTTCGGTGCAATGAAATCCCGAACGTCGCGCCGGGCGGCTGCCAGATCCGCATCGCAGTCCGTGCGGCTGGCATCAATTTCTCGGACGTATTGGCGGTCTCTAGCAAAATCAAGGGCTGCCCAAGCGTCCCCGTTTCGGCGACCACAACGACGCCGTGCCCCGCTATCTGCCCGACAGTCTCTGAAATCAAGAACTCAGTGGAAAGGAAACACCCCATGACCTTCAGCACCATTCTGTACGAAGAAGACGGTCCGGTCGGCACCATCACGCTGAACCGCCCCGACGATGGCAACATGTTCACCGTCGACATGTGTCATGAGATCCGGGATTGCATCAACGAGATCCGGCGCGAGACGCGTACGCGCGTGATCGTAATCACCGGCGCGGGCGACAGGTTCTTCTGCATCGGTGGCCGCAAGGAAGGCATGGAGAAGACCATGCTTTATGCCGGTGTTTTGCCGACCCTAGAAATGTACGAATCTATCGACCGCCTGCAGAAGCCGGTGATCGCCAGCGTCAACGGTTTTGCGGTTGGCGGCGGCAACGTGCTACAGGTGGTATGCGATCTCACGATCGCCAAGGAAAGCGCGGTGTTCCGGCAGGTGGGGCCGATGATGGGATCATTCGATGCGGGCTACGGCACCTGGTATCTCGAAGATCTGGTCGGCAAGAAGAAGGCCAAGGAGATGTGGTTTCGCAACCCCAAGATATCCGCGGCTGAGGCGCTTAGGATCGGACTGATCAACAAGGTGGTGCCCGACGACAAGCTGAAGGAAGAAACCCGCAAGTTCGCGATGGAGGTGGCGGAGCGCGGTCCGTTCGCTCTGGCATCGATCAAAGGAGCGTTCAACGCACGGCATGGCGGCGTATCCGGACTGGCCCGCGTGTCGCACGATCTTCTTCTTCGACCATATCTCGAAACCGACGAAAGCCACGAATTGTCGGCATCCTTTGCGGAGAAGCGCAAGCCGGACACCAGCAAGTTCGGAAAGTAGCCATGCCTGTCGAACTCACGACACTCGACGACTGCGCTCTGCTGCGCCTGAACAGGCCGGAGGCGCTGAACGCCCTTTCGTTCGGCGTGCTGAAGGAAATCTCGGACGCGCTCACCGAAGTGGCGATATGGAAGGTTCGCGCGCTAATCGTCACCGGTGCTGGCGAGAAGGCGTTCTGCGCTGGCGCCGACATCAAGGAGCTCGGCGGTCGGCCGCTGATCGACTGCAAGCGGGGCGCTGAACTCGGCCAGGCCGCCTTCGCGAAGCTCGACAGGCTTCCGTTCGCTTCCATCGCAGCCATCAATGGCTTCGCCTTCGGCGGCGGTCTGGAATTGGCGTTGGCCTGCACGTTCCGGCTCGGAACTCCGAGCGTGAAGCTCGGCCTTCCGGAGATCAAGCTTGGTCTGATTCCCGGATACGGTGGCACGCAGCGTCTGCCTCGGCTGATCGGCGAGGCGCGGGCTATGGAGATGATCATGCTCGGTCGCACCGTCGTCGCCGAAGAGGCCGCGCGTATCGGTCTGCTGCACCGGATCGTGGAAGGCAACGTTGTCGATGCCGCATTGGCTTTCGCGCATGAGTTCTCTTCTTACAGTCTTCTCGCGCAGCAGTTCGCCCGAGAGGCGGTGTCCCGCGCGTTGGACGTGCCGATCCATGAAGGGCTGAAGATCGAGGCGGATCTCTCGACGCTGGCCTACGGCACGGCGGATGCCTTGGAAGGCATGTCGGCGTTCACCGAGAAGCGGAAACCGGAGTTCAAGGATGCGTAGCGGCCAGATCATAGTCACCGGCGCCAGCCGCGGCATCGGGGAGGCCATCGCGGTCGAACTCGACCGTCGTGGCTTCGCGGTCGCTGGCCTGTCGCGCAGCGGCGTCAGCGTCGTGGGCACCGGCTACGCCTGCGACATGACCGACGAGCGGGCCATCGCGGACGCGATCGCCAAGGTCGCTGCCGAGGGGCCGCTCATCGGACTCATCAACAACGCCGGCGCCCACGAAAGCAAACGGAGCGCCGAGCTGTCGCTCGCCGATTTCGAGACCACGATGCGGCTGAACGCCTCGGCGGTCATGGTCGCATGCCGCGAGAGCTACCCGCACCTGAAAGCCGCAGGCGACGCGCTGATCGTCAACATCGGTTCGTTCTTCGACAAGCTCGCGGTCATCGACAATCTCGCCTATTGCGCGTCGAAGGCCGCGGTGGGCGCGATCACGCGGTGCCTCGCGGCCGAATGGGCGCGCGACGGGATCCGCGTGCTCGACGTCGCCCCCGGATACATCGAGACCGATCTCAACCGCGATTTCCTCGCCAGCGAGAAGACCCAGGCCTGGCTGAAACGGCGCATCCCGGCAGGCCGAGCGGGATCGCCCCAGGAAGTGGCGCGGCTCGTTGGAGCGCTCTATACGGAGAACATCGCGTTCCTTACGGGCGAAACCATCTACATCGACGGTGGCCAGGGAGCCAATCACTAGATGTCCATCTTTGACCAACTCGAACGCAGTCGAAACTGGAGCGAGGACGACAAGCTCATCCTTTCGCAGGTCGACCGTCTGTGCGACGACGTGATCGCTTCAAACGCGGAACACACTGACGCCACCGGCGAATTTCCCTGGGCGAATTTAAAGGCGATCAACGAACTCGGTCTGAACGGCGTGTTCATTCCGGAGGAATTCGGCGGCGCGCCAATGCCGTTCCGGCTGTATCTCGCAATCGTCAAGCGCATCTCGGAGGCCTGCGCCTCCACCGGCATCATCTACGCGACCAATTTCCACGCGATGAAGCCGCTGATCGAGTTCGGGACGACCGATCAGAAGGCGCGCCTGCTTCCGTGTATCGCGGAGGGGGGGCTCGCGTCCTTGGCCATCACCGAGGAGTCAGCCGGCTCCGACGCGACGGGCATGAAGACCCGGTTCACGCCGGACGGCGACGACATCGTGATCGACGGCTCGAAGCTGTTCATCACCAACGGCGACGTCGCCGACCGCATTCTCCTCTTCGGAAAGTTCTCCGGTATCGACGACCCCAAGAAGGCGATCTCGGTGCTGGTATTGGAGAAGGGCGCGCCCGGCTTCGAAGTCGTCCGCCTCGAAGACAAGATGGGACACCGTGGTTCGTCGACCGCGTCGCTGCGCTTCGACGGCGTCCGCGTGCCGCGCGCCAATCTGATCGGAGAACCCGGCGACGGCCTACGTATCCTGCTGGCGTCGCTGAACCGCTCGCGCCCAAGCATCGCCGCGCATGCTATGGGCATTGCTATGGCGGCCTTCAACGACATGACGGCTTATATGAATGAGCGTAAGCAATCGGGCCGACGCATCGTCGACTTCCAGGCGAACCAGTTCATGCTGGCCGACCTCGCCACCGACCTCGCCATGTCGGATCGTTGGCTCGACTACTTGGCCGGGCTGATCGATTCAGGCGCGAAGGACTTCGGCGTGGAGGCTTCGATGGCCAAGATGCGCGCGTCGGACCTCGCCATGCGGGCGGCGACCGAGGCGGTGCAGATGTTCGGCGGCTACGGTTATTGCCGCGACTATCGCGTCGAGCGGCTGATGCGCGACGCCAAGATCACCCAGATTTGGGAAGGCACCAACCAGGTGCACCGGCAACTCATCGGCAGGAGTTTTGCGGCAAAATGACGAAATCAATCAAGACGGTCGGCGTCTGCGGCGCTGCGGGAACGATGGGGGCGGGCATCGCGCTGGTCGCGGCGCGCGCCGGTTTCCGCACCATCTCCTACGACATGAAGGGCGATGCGCTCGAACGCGCCGCCAAACAGTCTGCGGCGTTCCTCGACAAGTCCGTCGAACGCGGTAAGCTCGAGGCGGCCAAGCGCGACTTCATCGTAGGCGCCATGTCCCACACGGCGGACATCGCAGAACTGGGTGGCTGCGATCTGATCATAGAGGCGGTCTTCGAGGATCTGGCGACCAAGCGCGATCTGCTGAAGCGTCTCGACGAGGTCTGCGCCGAGGACACGATCTTCGCGTCGAACACCTCGACGCTGTCGATCACGGAAATCGCGTCCGGATCGAAGCTGCCGGCGCGTGTGGTAGGCATGCATTTCTGTCTGCCCGCGCAGTTGATGAAACTGATCGAAATGTCGCCGGGCATCCTCACGTCGGAGGAGAAGTTCAAGACTGCCTGGGACTGGACGAAGGCCTGCGGCCAGATCCCGGTGAAGACGCAGGACAAGCCGGGCTTCATCCTGAACGCGCTCCTGGTGCCATTCAACAACGACGCCATCCGCGTCGTCGAGGCCGGCGTCGCGAGCGCGGAGGACGTCGACAAAGCGATCAAGGCGGGTCTCGGCTACAAGATGGGACCGCTCGAACTG
>JAQSDT010000725.1:5483-14250 GCA_029946075.1 bacterium
TGATCGGGCTCGATACCCAGGTGCGCCTCTGCGAGGCGTTTTATCCGATCACCCTGGATCCGCGGGCCGCGACGCCGCCCTTGCTGAAGCGCATGGTCGCCGCGGGCCTGCTCGGACGGAAGTCCGGACGGGGTTTCTTCGACTACGAAGGCAACGCGATGTTTGGAGCTTGAGCCGATGACCTACACCATCATTCAGAACGGCCCGAGCCGGTCCTTCCCGGAAGGCGATGCGTTTCTCTCTGGAGCGTCGAAGGACAAGGGCGCCGATGTCCTCGTTCTGTGCAAAGCACCGTTCGCTGCGGATCCCGGCAAGACAGCGATCCTCATAGAGCTCGGCAACGAGAGTCTCGCGGAGCACATCGGCGACGAAAGCGGTCACAAGAACGTCCTCGGCTTCGCGCGGTACCGCAACGGCGACGACGCGCCGTCCAAGCTCGTCGAACTGGTCCGGCCGGTCTCCGCGTCCGACGCCGCCGTGGCCGCCGCCACCGAGGTCTTCAAGATGGCGGGTTTCGAAGTCGTCGTCTCGGCGGATCAGATCGGCCGGATCATCAATCGGCTGGTGATTCCGAAGTACAACGCGGCCCTGCGTTTCCTCGACGAGGGATTGGCCACGCAGGCAGACATGGACCTGACCTGCAAGCTCGGCCTGGGATATCCGGACGGACCCCTCGAGCGAATTTTACGCGGCGGCATGGCGCGCCACTACCACGTGACGCATGCTCTGTTCGAGACCTACGGGACGCCGGCCTACGCGCCTCCGCGACGCGCGATCGTCGCGAAGAACCGCGTCGGAGGAGGCGTTGGGAAATGACCCCGTCCAGAGCGGCCACAACCTTGGAGTCTGAGCATGGCTTCCCCTGATCTCAAGGGCGCGCTCGGCGGCCGCTTCCCCGAAGGATTTCACTTTGGCGACGTCCTCGGAATGCAGAAGACCAGAGCGGTCGCCGGCGAAGCATGTTTCGAGATCGAGATCGGTCCCGAGCATCTCAACCGTCATGGCACCGTTCACGGAGGTGTCCTCATGGCGATGTTGGACACCGCCGGGCTGTGGGCCATATCGGATCCGAACGACGAGGTGGCGCCGAAAGCGGTGACGGTCTCGCTGAATTGCAGTTTCGTCGGAAGATCGGCGGCCGGCGACTCTAGGATCCGTGCGACGGGGCGGATCTCGAAGCAGGGCCGCAGAACATACTTCGCTTCGATTGTCGCGGAGAGCCATCCGAGTGGACAACTCGTCGCGACGGGCCAGGGAATCTACAGCAAGATCGCCTGACCGATCCGACGACGTTACCGACGCCGAGACATCCGCCTAGCGAGCCGGCTGCTGCATTATCCGATCCCGGTCGCCGGGGCTGTGCGACGCCGGCCTCGCCTACGTCTCGTTCATCTCGGAAAGCTTTCGATATAGGTAGGATCGCGAAATTCCGAGACTTTCGGCGGTGCGCTTCTTGTTGCCCTTGTGGCGAGCGAGCGCCTTCCGGATCCCTTTCGTTTCGACTTTGTCAAGCATCGTCCGCAGCCCTTCGTTGGTCGTCGGGGGCACGGCATCGAACGTCGTCAGCTGCGCTCCGATCTGTTGCTCGGTCTTCGCCTCGGTCAGATCGTGAACCATGATGGTCGTCCCGTCGCAGAAAGCAAAAGCGCGTTCGATCTCATGTTGGAGTTGTCGGATGTTGCCGGGCCAGGGTCTCTCCATCAGCGCCGTCAAGGCGTCCTTGTCTATGGACGGCGTTGGACGTGCGTGCCGATAGGCGATGTTCTCGAGGAATTTCGAGGCCAGCAGCGGAATGTCCTCGATGCGCTCCCGCAGGGGAGGCAGCGTGATCACGATCGGCGATATCCTGTAGAACAGGTCAAGGCGAAAGGTGCCGGCTTCGACCGAGGACTGGAGATCCCTGTTCGTCGCCGAAATTAACCGGAAATCCAGTTGACGCGGCTTGTCCCCACCGACGCGTTCGACGATCCGGTCCTGGAGCACGCGTAGCAACTTCGCCTGAACTTCGAGCGGCATGTCGCCGATTTCGTCGAGGAAAATGATGCCCTCGGTGGCCTGCTCGAATTTGCCTTTCCGGCCCTTCTTGTCGGCGCCGGTGAAGGCTCCCGGTTCGTATCCAAATAATTCTGATTCGACGAGGGTCTGAGGCATCGCCGCGGCGTTCACCGCCACCATGGGGCCATCCCTTCGCGGGCTCAGACGATGCAGCGCGTGAGCGACCAACTCCTTGCCGGTACCGCTCTCACCGCGGATCAGCACGGCGATCTCCAAAGGAGCTATCTTCACGATCTCGGCGCGAAGCCGTTGCACGGCGGGACTGTTCCCCACGATGCTGTCGAGTCCGTACTTCTGCGACTTGAGAGTTTCAGTCTCTCGTTTGTAGTACTCGACCTGTCCTTCCAGAGCTCGAATCCGCGCATTCAGTATGGCGAGCTGTTCGGGTCCCTTGAACATCACGCGGCCATAGGCTCCGAGCACCTTGTCCTTCCGGCGGATGGGGATTCTTGAAACTATTCTGTCGGACCCTTGCATGTGCTGCATTGTGCCGACTTCCGCCTTGCCGCTTTTCACGACCTTATGAAGCCGTGTTCCTTCCACGACATCCTCGACCGGTCGCATTCTGGCCTCTCCCGGATTGAGGCCGAAAAAGCGTTCATGGAGCGGCGACATGTAGGATATGCGCGCCTTTTCATCGACGATGATCATGCTTTCGAAGGGATCCGTCAGAAGCTGCTCCATCATGTCCCAGGCGAAGTCGACGCTGGTCAGAAAGCTGATGACGGCGTCGCCCGGAGGGGCGCTGACGATCAGGACGTCGTGGCCGGTGACGGACATCACAAGGACGATGTAGGAGTGACGATCCAGCGTGAGCGGATTGACGCGACGGGTTCGCGCTTCGCCTATCCAACCCGGATCGAGCGCCAGGCTTTTGAGTCGAGTATCGGTCCCGATTCCGCTCGCGTGGATGATCCTGACCCCGTCCGACAGGATAAGGCCTTGGCGATCCCGATTGCTGTCAAAAGGTATCATAGTCCGCCCTTGCTCTCCCTATGTGTACTTGTTGGGGACAGCTAACCACATAAGGAGAAGGCGGTTCAAGGATGCCAAAAGAACGCGTGTCTGCATTGAGGACAACGCATCGCCGAATAGGAGGCGCCCCGGCTCTAGGCTTTCCAGGCCCCATTTTCCTTCAAAGACTGAAGGGTTTCCGGATCGACCCAGTCGGCCAGTGCCTCGTCCGCAGTGTTCTGTGCACTTGGGGCCCGCGGGGTTCCGGGAGCGCTGCGGCTGAACCGCGGAGCGGGGGCGGGTTGAATGACACCGTCGAGCTCGATGAAAGACTTCCGTGCGGCCAAGTGAGGATCGGCGAACGCCTCCTCCAGGGAATTGACGATCGTCGCACAGCAGTCCGTGCCGTCGAACACGGCCCGCCATGCATCGGCATCCTTCTTGGAGAATGCTTCTTTGAGCGCGCTGCGCAACGAAGGCCAATCGTCGCGCTTCTGCTGCAGCGCGATCCCCGCATCGAGACCCACCTTCGCAACGAGCTGGGCAAAGAACTTGTCTTCCAGCGCGCCGACGGCAAGCCAGCGTCCGTCGGCGCAGGCGTAGACGTCGTAGAACGGGCTGCCGCTGTCGAGCATGTTGGCGCCGCGTTGTCCTTTCGAAAGTCCGGCCGCCACCATGCCGATATGTCCGCCCAACAACGAGAGCGTTCCATCGATGATCGCCGCATCCACGATCTGCCCGCGTCCGGATGAATGCCGTTCCCACAGCGCACTGAGTATGCCGAGCGCGAGATAAAGCGAACCGCCGCCGAAATCGCCGACCAGATTCAACGGAGGCGTCGGTGGCTGGTCGCGCCGGCCGATCGCGTCCAGAGCGCCCGTGAGCGCGATGTAGTTGATGTCGTGTCCGGCGGATGCCGCCAGCGGCCCCGTCTGGCCCCAGCCGCTCATGCGGCCGTAGATCAGTCGCGGGTTGATGCCGAGGCAGACCTCGGGACCGAGTCCCAATCGCTCCATCACGCCCGGTCGAAATCCCTCGATCAGGACGTCGGTCCGTTCGATCAACACCTTCGCCAATTTCAGGGTCTGCGGTTTCTTGAGGTCCAGCTTGAGAACCTTCCGGCCCCGATGCGAAATCTGGAAGCGCCGGGGACGCTCGATGCCAAGCCCCGCGTCCTCTTCTCTGTCGATGCGAAGAACCGTCGCGCCGAGGTCGGCGAGCAGCATCGCGCAGAACGGAACTGGTCCGATCGCGGGAAACTCGAGAACCCTCAAACCATTCAACGGACCCATGCAACCTCTCTGCGAGACTTATTCCTCAACAGTTTCAGGAAAGAACCCGAGCCGAATACAGCGATGCGATTTCAGCATCGGTTCGCCCGAGCGAGGAAAGAATCTGAGACGTATGTTCGCCCAGGCCGGGCACCAAGTCATTCCCGGCGAAATCGGGTCCCGGACAACCGGGTATCGACGCGATCGGCAGCGATCCCACGCCTGCGAACGGTAGGGTCTGGTAGGCATCGACGGCCTTGACGTGGGCGTCGGCCAGCCAATCCAAGTAGCTGTTGATTGGGCTCGCCATGACGCCTCGTTCGAGCAGAAGTGCGAGCCACTCGTCGGTGGTGCGGGTACGCAGCCGTTCGTGAAGCACTCTGTTCATATCGTGCCGGTTCGCGTTTCTGTCGTCGACCGAGCCGAAGCGCGGATCGGCAGCAAGCTGAGGACATCCGAGCACTTCGCAAAGAACCT
Organism: bacterium; assembly: GCA_029946075.1. Taxonomy (GTDB): domain Bacteria; phylum Pseudomonadota; class Alphaproteobacteria; order Rhizobiales; family Xanthobacteraceae; genus Bradyrhizobium. Next base: position 10,241 of record JAQSDT010000725.1, read on the forward strand.
CGAAGTTGCGCGACCGCATCGCGCTCAGGAGGATGTGGCCGTCGGCCGTTTCGAAGACGCCGGAAGGAGAATACAGCGGTCCGGGAGAGGGGCCTTCCGACGCTGCTTCCATCAGCTTCGCAGCTTGGAAGGCGGCGGCGCTCTGCATCAGACTCATGTCGATGAACGAGCCCGTGCCGAACCGCACTTTGCGCATCAACGCTGCGCTGACGGCTTGGAAGCCGTACAGCCCGGTGACGGCGTCGATGACGACCATGCTCTGACGGTGCGGCTTGTCGACCGATCCGTTCATCACCATCATGCCAGAGAAAGCCTGGATTACGCCGTCGACAGTGGGACGCTCTCGGTTGGGTCCCTCCTGACCGTATCCGGAGACCGACATGTAGATAATTTTCGGATTGACCTTAGAGGCCTCAAGGTAGCCCAAGCCGAGGCGAGAGGCGACGCCGGGGCGAAAGCTCTCGATCACCACGTCAGCGGATGTGACTAAGTCTCCCGCGATCCTCCGTCCTTCTTCCTTCGCGAGATCAATCGCTATCGACCGCTTGCCACGATTGAACGCAACGAAATGGATGGTGTTCTTGGCCTTGGTCACCCCTAGGATACGGCCCCAATCGCCCTCCGGCGGCTCAATCTTGATGACGTCGGCCCCGTGCAGCGCCAAAAGCATTGCGGCGTGCGGTCCTGCCACACCTTGGCTCGCGTCGATCACCTTGAACCCCTCGAAAGCCCTTCGCATGCGCAGCATCCTCTCATTGTTTTTCTTGTGAGAGCAGATTGCATTTCCCGTGCCGCTGATCAAAGACCGCGTTTGCACCCTTGCCTCGTCACAAGTGTGTGCGCCGCACACAGTCAGCCTGGACAATTGTCGCAAACGGCGACACCGGAAGACGCTAGTACCCGGAATCAGAGCTGAGTGATACGGCGGCCTTTGAACCGGCGTTGCCGGACCTTTTTCTTGGTCCAGACGAACGGCCCAGCTTTGACGTTGTAAGCGTTGATGTAGGCATCGATATGCTCCTGTAGTTGTTTGAGGCTTGTGAAGGAGGCCCCGCTGAGCGACTGCCCTTGCAAGATCGAGAACCATACCTCGACCTGATTGAGCCAGGACGCGCTGGTCGGCGTGAAATGAAATCGCACATTGGGGTGGGCCTTGAGCCAATGCTCGTTTTTCTTGTGGGTGTTGAGGTTGTCGAGAATGACATGAAGCTTCCGGTTCGGAAAAGCCGCGGTGACGCTGTCCATGAAATCGAGAAACTCGACGCGACGACGGCGTTTTGAATGTGTCGCGATGATCTTCCCGGTGGCGACTTCCAGCGCCGCAAACAGCGTTGTCGTGCCGTGGCGCTTGTAGTCGTGGCTCTGGCCGGTCAAGGCGCGACCATTGGGCAACTTCAGATAGCCCTGCGCTCGCTCCAATGCCTGGATCGATGGCTTTTCGTCCACGCATAGTACAATGGCCTTGTTGGGCGGGGCGACGTAGAGGCCAACGACATCGGCGGCTTTGGCCGTAAAGTTTGGGTCGTTGCTCTCACACCAGGACTTGCGAACCACGAGGTCAATCTTGCTGCTGCGCAGGAACCGCCAGACATATTGGACATCGACATCGCCCAGCGCCTCGGCCAGCAGAGGGCCGGTCCAGCGTGCAAATCCTTTTGGTGGCGGTTTGTCCAGCAGCCTCAGGATCCGCTTGTCGGTGGCCTTCGTATAGATCGGCTGTTTGCCAGGCCGCGGCTTGTCTTGCAGCCCTTCAAGGCCATGATCGGCATAACGGTGCCGCCAAAGGCTGACAATCCGCGGCTGGGCCCCGACTTCCTTGGCTATCGACCGAGTGCTGCGCCCGGCCGCTGCCAACAGAACTATCCGCGCCCGCTTCAAATCGCGTTGAATTGTCAGCGGTGCGCGACAACACGCCTCAAGCACCTTGCGATCTTTCCGCGGAAGGCGGACTTCTCTTGCTTCGGGGATCATCCCGATCTTGAATCACGACTCACCTTCTAAGAAAAGGGGGTACTAGGAGCGGAATTGTCTGCTCGGATTGAGCGAAAGGCACTTGGCATAAGCCTTGCGACGCCCTTCTAAAACGGAGGATTCGCGATGCGTGTGTATACTCAATGCCTGTTGGGGCTATTGCTGTCTGTTTGCAGTGCGAACGCGCAGGAAGTCCATGGAGTGACCGAGAAGGAAATCAAGATCGGCCAGTCTATGCCGTACAGCGGGCCTGGATCCCACTATTCAACCATCGCGAGAGCCAACGAAGCCTACTTTCGCATGGTAAACGAGAACGGTGGCGTCAACGGTCGAAAGATCACGCTTATCAGCCTGGATGATGCCTACAGTCCTCCCAAGACCGTGGAGCAAACGCGCAGGCTCGTCGAACAGGAGGACGTCCTGTTGATCTTCGATACGCTTGAAACCGCGACGAACGCCGCGATTCAGAAGTATTTGAACATCAAGAAAGTGCCGCATCTGTTTCCAACGTCGGGAGCGACCCGGTTCGCCGATCCCGAGCAGTTTCCCTGGACCATGGGATGGCAACCGAACTACCAGTTAGAAGGTCACGCCTTCGCCACCTACATACTGAACAATCGCCCGGATGCGAAGATCGTCGTTCTCTACCAAAAGGACGATCTCGGAAAAGACTACATAAAGGGCCTGCGCGATCGCCTTGGCGACAAAGCCGACTCCATGATCGTGAAGGAATTGAGCTACAGTATCTCTGATCCGACGATCGACTCGCAGGTTGTCACACTCCAATCCACGGGCGCGGATGTCTTCATGAATTTTTCCACGACCAAGTTCGCGGCCCAAGCAATGCGCAAGGCTCATGAACTCGGTTGGAAGCCGATGCAGATGCTGGCGACCGTCTCCGCATCCGCGGCCGTTCTGAGACAGGTTGGAACGGGCGCAAGCTCGGGAGTAATGGCGCTTCACTATCTGAAGGATCCAGCGGACCCGAAACTCGCGGATGATCCCGGGTTTAAGGAATGGCTCGGTTGGATGAAGAAATATTATCCGTCGGGAGATGTCACGGATGAATTCAACGTGCTCGGCTATTCGAACGCGCAGACGCTGGTTCAACTGCTCAAACAGTGCGGAAACGATCTATCGCGCGAAAATATCATGAAGCAGGCGCAGAACCTCGATATGCAGCTTCCGATGGTTCTTCCTGGTATCCGCCTCAAGACCAGTGTGAACGACTACGCTCCGATGAAGGATCTTCAGATGGCTCGCTTCAACGGAGAGGGTTGGGACCTAGTCGGTCCAGTGATCTCCGGAAAATGATCGACCGAGAAGGGCCGGTTCGTTCCGGCCCTCCTCGCAACCATAGCGAACGCGGAGCACTTATTCTTTGCCGGAAGACGCAACGAAGTTTGCGGGACGCCGCTCAACCGCGGCTCGCAACCCTTCCTTGAATTCGTCGCTCGACATCGCCAATGCCTGGCCCAGTCCTTCGAAGGCGAACATGTCGTGCAGACTGGTCTCGAAGGAGCGCGCCATGAGCTGCTTCGCGAGCCCCATGACCTCCGAGGGGCCCTCGGCCAGCCTACGTGCTTCGGTGAGGGCTTCCTCTTTGAGTGTCTCGTCCGAGCACACCTTCGTCACTAGACCCTGATCGAACGCCTCTCGGGCGGTCCAGGTCTGATTGCCAAAGAGGAACGATTTCGCCCGCGCCATCCCGATCAATCGAGGAAGGTGATACATCATCCCGATGTCAGGGACGGCACCGAGGCGGAAGAAAGCCGCCATGAACTTCGCGTTTTCCGCCGCAAAGAGAACATCGCCGCAGAGCGAGAGACCCATTCCGCCGCCCGCAGCGTGCCCGTTGACCGCCACCACCATCGGCTTGTTGAGCGAGATGAGCGGGATCAGCCAATCTTTCAAGGCCGAGAAGCGTCGGTGCACCGACCAAGGATCGGAGGCGACTTCGAGCATCTTGAAATCTCCGCCGGCGCAGAACGATGGACCAGCCGCCGCCAGCAACACTGCGCGGACGGAACGATCGATGG
>JAQSDT010000726.1 GCA_029946075.1 bacterium
ACAGACATCCGCCGGGCGCGGCTTCCGCTTTCGCGCGGTCAGCATGGCCGAAGCGCAAGCCGAAGCGCGCAAGTTCGCAGACCTGCTGCGTAGCCTGCCCGACCGGCTGCGACCGCTCGACAGCGTTGATCTCAACGTCGATGCGCTGCACGATGCCAATATCGCCGGCCATGCCGTCAATGCGATCGACGCGCGAACCTGGCATGCGGCCTCGGCGGAAGTATCAGGACCGGATTGAGCAACTCAGGGAATGACGCCATGACCACCATCGATCTCAATTGCGATCTCGGCGAAAGCTTTGGCCCCTGGGAAATGGGCAATGACGTCGCGATGATCGAACTGGCAACGTCGGTCAATATTGCCTGCGGCTACCACGCCGGTGACGCCGACATCATGCGGCAGACGGTGGATCTTGCGAAAGCGCGCGGCGTCAGCATCGGCGCGCATCCCGGCTATCGCGACCTGCACGGCTTCGGCCGGCGGCCGATGCCAGGCCTCAAATCCTCCGAGATCGAGAATTTGATCGCCTACCAGATCGGCGCCCTGCAGGCGATCGCGACGGCGGCCGGCCACAAGGTCACGCACGTCAAGGCGCATGGCGCGCTGTCCAACGTCGCCTGCGAGGACGATATGACGGCCAGGGCGATCGCCAACGGCATCAAGGCGGTCGATCCCAACCTCATCTTCGTGGTGCTCGCCAATTCCAAGCTGGTACAGGCCGGGGAAGCTGCCAATCTGCCGATGGTGCACGAGGTGTTCGCCGACCGCGCGTACGAGGACAACGGTTCGCTGGTATCGCGCAAGAAGCCCGGCGCGGTGCTGCACGATCCCAAGGAGATCGCCGATCGCGTGGTGCGCATGGTGCAGGACGGTGGCGTGGTTTCCGTGACCGGCAAGGCGATCAAGATGCGAACCGACACGGTGTGCATCCACGGCGATACGCGGGGGGCAGTCGATATCGCGCGTGGGGTGCGTCAGGCCTTGAAGGATGCGGGGATTGCGGTGGCGCCGTTCAAGACGGCGCTCTGATCGTCCCTCAGAACGGGTGCACGGACAGCGTGCCGAATACGACAGCGGCGATCAGCGCGAAGGCGCTGTAGACCGCCGCGGTATGAAAGCCGGTGCCGCTGCGACGGGACACCGGGCGGTCGTAAAGGTGCAGGCGGGTTTCCGCCGATAGTTCGCGCATTGTCGATCTCCAACGCAGCATGGGCTGCATATGGAATATCGATCGCGCCCGGAAGCAAGATACCCGCAAAAATAGCGATATCGGCGCTTTGCCGGCGTCCCATTCGAGGGGAAAATTCTCTTCGGCCCGATCGCCCCGAGAATATTATTCGGGCCGATCCGAACCGATTCGACGGAAAACTAGATTCGAACGGCGTCAGGCACGGATGCAAACCGGCAACGAGGTATATCCACGAACAAAATTCGACGGCACACGTTCCGGTTCGCCGACGACTTCGATCGTCAGGCCGCGTGCCAGAATTTCTTCCCAGAGTATCCTGAGCTGCATCTCCGCCAGTCGGTTACCGACGCAACGATGAACGCCGAAGCCGAACGAGATATGCTGGCGCGGCCTCGCGCGATCGATGATGAAGCTGTCCGGATTCTCGATGGATTCCTCGTCGCGATTTCCGGACGCATACCACATGATCACCTTGTCGCCCTTCTTGATGGTCTTGCCACCGATCTCGGTATCGACGACTGCGGTCCGGCGCATATGCGCAAGCGGCGTCTGATAGCGAATGATTTCGGATACCATGCCCGGGACCAATTGCGGGTTCTCGCGCAGCTTCAGGTACTGATCGGGGTTCTGATTGAGAAACCACACCCCACCAGAAATCGAATTCCGCGTGGTGTCGTTGCCACCCACGATCAGCAAAATGAGATTTCCGAGGAATTCCTTCGGATCCATGTTACGGGTCGAAGGCGAATGCGCCAACATCGAGATGAGATCGCTGCCCGGCTCGGCATTGACCCTCTCGTTCCAGAGCCTGGTGAAATACGCCAGGCATTGCCCAAGCACGGCCATCTTCTTTTCGTTGGAATCGATCGGTCCGCCAGCGTTGACATCCGTGGTCGCGACGTCAGACCAGTAGGTCAGCAGATGCCGGTCTTCAAAAGGAAAGTCGAATAACGTCGCCAGCATCTGCGTCGTGAGTTCGATCGAAACCTTGTCAACCCAATTGAATGTTTCTCCAACAGGAAGCGAGTCGATTATCGCGCAGACCCGGGTTCGGATCGTTTGTTCCAGATTAGCCAGATTGGCCGGTGCGACGATGGGGCTGACCGTCCTGCGTTGCTCGTCATGCCGGGGTGGATCCATCGCGATGAATCCGGGCGTCGGAAGTCCGCCCGAGCGGATTTGAATGGTGATGCCGTCCGCTGATGAAAACGCGTGGTGGTTGGTATCGACGCTCATGATGTCTTTATATCTGGTGATCGACCAGAAAGGTCCGTACTTGCTGTCCGCACAATAGTGGATGGGGTCTTCCTTGCGCAGACGTTCGAAATACGGCCAGATCGTGTCGCTCCGGAACAGCTCGATGTCGCTGACGTCGATCTGATCGATTGGAAGCTGATAGGCCCGCTGGCGCGCCGTTGCCATTGCATTCGTTGTCATCGGATATGTTCCTGGATTGAGAGTTAGTGTTGTCCCTCGGGCAACCCGACGATCAAGCCGTCAAGCGAGGCCGACACCTTGATCTGGCAACAAAGCCGCGAGTTGGATTGAGCAGCGTCCGCAAAGCTCAACATGCTGGCTTCCGCTTCGCTGACGGGCTCAAGCTTGTCGAGCCACGCCGCATCGACATAGACGTGGCACGTGCCGCAGGCACACTCACCACCGCAGTCGCCATCGATGCCGGGAACGTCATTGTCCACCGCACCTCGCATGACACTCGTTCCGTCATCCAATTCGATTTCGTGTTTCGTCCCATTTCGTTCAACATAGGTAATTCTCGGCATGATGGGGTCCTTCGTATCGATGCTACTGCCAGGCCAGCAATGAACGCTCGAGGCGATTCATCAGGCTCGTTACCGCGAGTCCAAGAAACGCGAGCAGAAACAGAATGCCCATCACGCCGTCCATATGGAACGTTGATTGCAGATAGGCGAGCGTTTGCCCGAGGCCATGTTCGGCCGCGATCAGTTCGGCACCGACGACGCCGAGTAACGCAAAGATGAGGCCAAGCCTTAACCCCGAGAAGATGACGGGAACAGCGGACGGCAATGTCACCTTGAAAAAGACCTGTCGCTGGCTTGCACCGAGCGCCTTCGACAGCACCAGATGATCGCTGTTGACCCCGCGAATGCCGGCGACGGTCGCGGACAATACAATGAAGAACGTCAGGCTGAAACCGACAGCAACTTTCGAGCCGATACCCAGTCCGAACCAGAGCAGAAAAAGCGGCGCCAGCGCGATGCGCGGCATCGCATTCAGCAGGGTCAGATACGGCTCCGCCGCGCGGTGGAAGGGCGGCAGCATCGCAAAGACGAGGCCAAGCGCAACCGCACATACGCTCCCCGCAACAAAGGAAATCGCCGCCCCGAGCAGGGTGTAGCCGAGTTCGAGCCACAGCTTTCCACTGCCGGCAAATCCTTTCCAGAGAAACGCGACGATTCCGGAAGGGCGGCCAAAGAATGTGGGATCGAGCACCCCTCGCGAAGAAGCCAGTTCCCAGGCGCCGATCACGACCACGATGAATACGGCGTGAGCGGATACGGTCAGAATACGGCTAGCGGTCTGCATGGCCCATACCTTGTTCGAGCAGACTCCAGAGCTGCGCGTACAGCTCATGAAATCGCGGATCCTTCTGGAGTGCCCGGACGTGCCTTGGCCGCGGCAGGTCGATTGCCACGTCGGCGATGATCCGACCGGGTCGCGCGCCCATCACAATGACACGATCCGATAGCGCGACCGCTTCGGCGAGGTCATGGGTAACGAAGACGACGGTCCTTCGATTGGCCGACCACAGATCCATCAGCACGTCTTCGAGCTGCAGTTTGGTCTGCGCGTCGAGCGCTCCGAACGGCTCGTCCATCAGAAACACAGGGCTGTCGAGCGCGAAGGTGCGCGCCAATGCGCAACGCTGACGCATGCCATGCGACAGCGCTTTCGGATAGCGGTCGACGAAGTCGCCGAGGCCGACGCGGTTGAGCAGGTCCCGCGCCCGCTCCTCCCGTGCGGCCTTCGGGACGTCGCGGATTTCCATGCCGTAGGCGGCGTTGCCGAGCGCCGTCCGCCAGGGCAGCAGGCTATCGCGCGCCAGCATATAGGCGATGTCCGGGTTGCCCGGGGACGGATGCCGGCCGAGGACGCGGGCATCGCCTTCGGGCTGCTCGTGCAGCAGACCCGTCAGCAGATTGAGGATTGTCGTCTTGCCACAGCCGCTGGGACCGACAAGCGAGACAAACTCGCCGACACCAAGCGAGAAGGACACGCGATCGACGGCCAGCACCGGCGACGCCGTCCGCGCGCCGAAGCGAATGGAAAGATCGCGGACCTCGATCGCCTTCGTCGCTTTCGCAACGACAGATCCTGGCTTTGCTGGTGCAGCCGATGGCTGCGTCACGACGGTTTCCGCTGTCACGGCGCGTTGCCGTAAAGCAACTTCCCGGTTTCGAATTTGGCTTCGATCTGCTTGGTTGCCAGCATGTTGTCCGCGATCTGCTGCAGGGCTGAGCGGCTCACGCCGGCCTTGTAGGCCGGAATGGCACTCCTCAGAGCGGCTTCCATGACCTCATCACCCTTGGGCATGTTGAATTTGAAGTAGCTCTGGGCAATTTTGAGCGCCTCGTCGAAATTCTTCGGGTCCTGGATGAAGGCTTCGGCGTCCTTCGCCGCAGCGATAAGCGCGTCCTGGACGTGGGGCGCATTGTCTATTGCTTCCTGCCTGACCACCATATTGGACGACGCGCCGTTGGTCCGGACGATCACGGCCGGTTCCTTGGCCTCGAGTGCACGAAAGATCGTCTTGCAGGTCTTCAGTACGTCACACATCGAACCTGACGGCTCGAATGTCATACTGGCATCGATCTGCCTGGAAGTGAGGGCGCCGTATGAGGTATCGGGCGAGCCGACCGCAACGAAGGTGAAATCCTCCGCCTTCAGTCCGGCTCCCTCGGCGAGCAGGCCGAATTGCAGTTCGCCGCCCGATCCGCGCGCGGGTACGCCGATTTTCTTGCCCTTGAGATCGGCCATAAACGCCGGATAGCCCTTCGCCGAATTCGGCGCTTCCAGATCGTTACGAATAACAATTTGGTACACGTTGAGGGTAGCTCCAGCCGAGATGATTTTCAGAGCCGCACCCTTGAGTGATGCATTGATCTGTACCTCGGGCGGAAAGAAGCCGACATCGATACTCTTGGCGAGCAGTGCCTGCGCGCCAAGCGGACCGGATGGAATCATCTGCAACTGGCACTTGATGCCATGCGCTTCGCAATAGCCTTTCGATAGCGCGACACGAAAGAGCATGTTGCCGATTCCGGGATAATCCTGAATCTTGACGGTCTCACCTTTGCCCTGGGCGCTTGCCGCCGTCCCGGACACGCACAAAGCCGCCAGCGCCAGCACGCCGATCCATTTTCCTGACTTCATCTGAATTTTCCCCTATGCCAAATCGAACTTGGATATCCGTTGCATTGCGCTGCCTGCGCGACTCTATTCGAGCGGTACACCTTCGAGCGTGATGCGGTGCATCAGCCGCCGCTCGCCGTGATAATCATTGACGGCAAGATGCCACGTGGCCCGATTGTCCCAGAATGCGATCGAACCTTCGCGCCAACTGAATCGGGTCTGGAACTCCGGTCGCGATGCGTGGGCGTAGAGAAACTCAAGCAGCGGCTTGCTCTCTTCCGTGGTCCATCCTTCGAAGCGAAGGGTGAATCCCGGGTTGACATAGAGCGTCTTCCTGCCGGTTTCCGGATGACGCATCACGACCGGGTGGCTTGCATCCTGTGTTGCGGCGGCCGAGTTGCCGAGCCGGTCACCCGATTCCTTCACGTATTGCGAGGCGGCACCGAAGACATGGCGACTCGAATGCACCGCGCGCAGTTGTTCCAGCGTCCGCTTCAACCCATCGCTCAAGGCCTCGTAGGCATGGCTCATACTGGCGAACAGCGTGTCGCCGCCGAACGGCGGCACCTCACGCGCAAGCAGGATCGAGCCGAGTGCCGGCACCTGGTCATAGCTGTGGTCGGTGTGCCAGCCGCCGCCGATATTGGTCTTTTGGCCCGGCTCCTTGCGCACTTCGGCGATCTGGGAATAGCCCGGCGCGGCCTTGAAGAACCGGTTAATGTTGATCTGCCCGAACCGCTCCGCAAAGGCGATATGCTGCTCCGGTGATAGATTCTGCTCTCGAAAGAAGATGACGCCGTACTCGTTGAGGGCCGCACGCAACTCCTCGACGTCGGAATCTTCGAGATCACGGGACAGGTCGATCCCGAGGATTTCGGCCCCCACCGCGCCAGATGTCGGGCGCGCCTGAATACGGCTATTGCGCATCGTTTCCCTCCCGCGTAACTTAGCTTTTTTTAGAACTATAGTTATACTTTTAGACTGTGCGCAAGCCTTTTCTAACGCCGGGAGCCGACATGGACGAGCAGATCATCATCGACTGCGATATTCCCGGGGTTCGACCGGCGCGCCAACGGCGCAGCCGCGAACTGATGGTCAGCCTCGTCAACGAGGGGCTGGCGCTCTTGAACGACCACGACTTCGACACGCTCTCGATCGAAACGATTTGCGAGCGGTGCGACACGACCACCGGCTCGTTTTATGCCCGGTTTGAAAGCAAGGAAGTCTTCGTGACCGCCCTGCAGCGCCTTGTCGTCGAGGATACGCGCGCGAAAATGGTCGCAAACTATCAATCCAACCGCGGCCCCCGCGGCTCCCTGCCCTATCTGCTGGCCTGGATCAGCAAAGGCGCCGTAACTTGGTACCGGAATAACGAGGGTCTCGTCCGTGCCTGTCTTCGTCGCGCCGGAAGCGATCCGGGCATCTGGACTCCGATCCGGGAACTCGGCGAGTTGCAGGTGAGTCTGGCGCTGCCGCAGATCCTCAATCTGCTGCCGGGGCGACCCAGCAACTCCGAAAAACAATTCGTGCTATTCGCCTTCCAGATCCTGCATGGAACGCTCAACAACATGGTCCTGATCAATCCGGGACCGTTTGCGATCCATCACCCGCACACTGGACGAATGCTCTCGACCGCAATGCTCAACCTCATCGAGCGGCAGCGGTAACCCTGTCGATCCATGACCCTGAGCCATGAGTTGCGGAGGTTCGATTTTGCACCGGGCACCTAGTAAACGTCCTGCTGGAACCGGCCCCTCTTCTTCAGATCCGCGACGAACAACACGGCCTCGTCGGTCGAGCGGGCGCCGAACTGGGCGATGATATCGACCAGCGCGCGCTCGACATCCTTGGCCATGCGCTTGGCATCGCCGCAGATGTAGACGTGGCCGCCTTCGGCAAGCCAGGTCCAGACTTCGCGGCCGACCTCGCGCATACGGTCCTGTACGTAAAATTTCTTGTCGCCGTCGCGCGACCACGCCAGCGACAACCGCGTCAAGAGACCCGATGTCTTCATGGCGTTGAGTTCATCGGCATAGAAGAAATCGCAGTCGCTGCGCTGGTGGCCGAAGAACAGCCAGTTCTTGCCCGGCGCGCCTGTAGCGCGGCGGTCATGCAGGAAGGCGCGGAACGGCGCGATGCCAGTGCCGGGACCGACCATGATGATCGGCGTCTTCGGATCCTCCGGCAGCGCAAAACCATGTGCCTTCTGCACGTAGACCTTGAGTTCGTCGCCGGGATTGATGCGCTCGGAAAGGAACGTCGAGGCCAGCCCAAGCCGCCTGCGCTTGTTGATGACATAGCGCACGCAGTCCACCGTCAGCGACAGTTTTCCGGGCGTGGCGTTGTACGACGACGAGATCGAGTACAGGCGAGGCTGCAGCGGTTCCAGCGCTTCGATGAAGGCTTCGGGATGCGGGCGGACGCGGGAGAATTTCTGCAGCACGGCCATGACGTCGAGCGTGGCCGCGTCGCCATCGGGGTCCTCGCCCTGCGCGAGCGCGCGGGCTTTTTCGCGCAGCGCACCGCCGGTCAGGTACGAGATCAGTTCAAATAGCGAATCCGGCGCCGGCGACAGCGAGACGTCGTCGAGCAACACTTCGCGGAGCGTCTTGCCCCTCACCTCGGTCGTGTGCGAGGCGCCGAGCAGCGCAATGATCTGGTCGACGAGACCGAGGTCGTTGCGGGCAAAAATACCGAAGGAGTCACCGACGACGTAGTCGAGGCCGCATCCGGAAAGGTCGAATTCGATGTGCCAGGTTTCCTTCTCGGAGCCCTTGCCGTTGAGCAGCCGCCGCGACAGGAATTTTGCCGGCGCGGGATTGTCGCGCGAGCGGCCGGGCTCGGATACCACGGCGGGCGCAACTGCGGCCGGTGCCGTTGCAGCGGCCGCTGACGTTCCGGCCGGGACCTTGTCGATCTCCTCATAGAGCGATTTCAGCATCCGTGCGGTTTCCTTCCCGCCGGGAACGCAGAGGTTGAGGCGCGCCTCGCTCTTGCTCGCGATCGCTTCCGAATAATTGTGACAGTCGTAGCCGCACTGGCCGCAATCCTGCTGCGCCATCGCCGCCATGAAGCGGCGTCGCAACGGGCGGCCTTCTGCCAGCTTCATGCGGTCGGGCATCGGCATGGTCTGATCGTGCCACGGCGCTTCGCCGTCATCGCCGTCGCCCTGCATGAGGGCCGCGCCCTGCTCCGCCGACAATGGCGTCGGTGCGTCCGACAACAGTCCGGCAAAGAAGCCGTTCAGCCAGGAACGCTGCGCTTCGGAGAACGGCGCGCTGGAGGGAATGATCTCGATTTTGGGCGGAGGCGTGAGCTGGTTCATGAGGACACCTGAGCTTCAGCGACCTGGGCTTCAGTGACTTGGGCATCGGCGAGCTTGCGCAGCGTCTCGCCGTCATGGCGGCGCGCGAATGCCATGAACGTCTCTTCGGGCGACACGCGATGCGCGAGATAGGCTTTCAGCAGCTTTTCCACGGTCCGCGGCGCATCCTCGGCCTTGAGGTCGTGATAGACCTCCTGCCCGCAATCGGCCTCGGGACCAAAGCCGCCGCCGGCGAACAGGTGGTAGCCCTCGACGGGATCGGCGTCCTCGCCGACATCGATTTTTGCACCGATCAGGCCGATGTCGCTGATGTAGTGCTGCGCGCAGGAATGGTGGCAGCCGGTGAGATGAATGTTCAGTGGCGTGTCGATGTTGACGCGCGGCTCACACCAGTCGCCGATTTGGGCCGCATGCAGCTTGGTGTTTGAGGCTGCGAACTTGCAGCCGGCATTGCCGGTGCAGGCGATAAGCCCGGCGCGAATTTGCGATGCCTCGACATCCAGTCCGATCTTCCGGATCGCGGCGATGGTGAGTTCGACGTTTTCGTCGCGCACACCCGGAATGAGCAAGTTCTGCCAGACGGTCAAACGGATATCGCCGTCACCGAGGTCTTGCGTGATCTTCGCGAGCCCGCGCATCTGATCGCAGGTGACCTTGCCGAGCGGCAGGGAGACGCCGATCCAGTTCAGGCCTTCCTGCTTCTGCTTGTGAACGCCGATATGGGCCATGCGGTCGAAGACCGGACGCGGCGCGATGGCTTCCGCAGGCACCCGGGTGAAGGGCTGGCCCAGTTTCTCCTCGACCAGCGCCAGGTACTTGTCCATGCCGATGCTGTCGATCACGTACTTCATCCGCGACTTCTGGCGATTGGTGCGGTCGCCGGTGTCGATGAAGACGCGGACGATGGCATCCGCCACCCTGGTCGCATCCGCCGGCCTGACGATGATGCCGGTGTCTTTTGCAAAGTCCTTGTGGCCGGTGATGCCGCCGAGCCCGAGCCGGAACCAGATGCCGGGTTCGACGCCAAAGCCGTCCTTCACCTCGACCGCGGAGAAGGCAATGTCGTTGGTGTCTTCCAGCACCGCAATCTTGCCGGCGCCGTCGAAGGCGACGTTGAACTTGCGCGGCAGGCCGGTCAGCGAGCGGTCGTTGAGGATGTGATAGTGCCACTCGCGGGCATATTCGCGGGTGTCGAGGATTTCCTGCGGATCGATCCCCGCCGTCGGCGTACCCGTGACGTTGCGGATGTTGTCGGCGCCGGAGCCGCGCGAGCACAGGCCGAGATCCTGAATGCCCTCGATCAGGGCCACGGAATTCCTGAACGGAATTTCGCGCACCTGCAAATTCGCGCGCGTGGTGACGTGGCTGAACGGTCCGCACAGCCGTTCGATGAGATCGGCGAGGCCGGCGAACTGCCAGTGCTTCACGATGCCGTTCGGAATTCGCAACCGGCACATGTAGGAGTTCTGCGCGGGTGCCACGTAGAACAGGCCGAAATAGCGCCAGCGGAAATTATCGGCCGGGCTCGGCGGCGCGTCATCGAGCGCCTGCTGCTTCAGCCGCGGATAGGCATCGAACGGATGCTCCTCGCGCTTGACCTTCTCCATGTCGGCGAGCTTCCTGCCCGCGGCCGTCACCCTGTCCTGCGCCTTGATGTGCGCGGCTTCCGGCCCGGTCGGCTCGGCATTGCCTCTACCCGGTCCGCCACCGCCGAGGCCGTGTCCGACCCGGCTGATCTGCAGGCCGGTGGTGAAGCCTTCAAGGTAGCGCTTCTGTTCGTCGGTAAAGTCGACTGACAGCGTTTCCATTTTCATGCGCGACGAAGCTCCTGCGGCCACGGGTGGTGGCATCAACGAATTCGGGGTGACCGCCTGGAAAATCGCCAGCGCCTGTTGGGCAGGCTTCCGTTCCAGGGAATTGGTCTAGTCAGCTTCGTTGCTGCGGAAATCCATCTTGGACGTAGGTCAGCCGGCACCTGAGACGACTGACCGCACTGCAACATACAAGTTGCGTGCCAGATCGATCATCAGGAAATCTCGTGATATTTCAGTTTGTTCCGGCCGAGGCTTCAATGATATGAAGCGGGCTTCACCAGCGCCTTGCGAGCAACCTAGTCAATAAATAGGCAGACCATCTCTCCTGCCTAATATTGCCTCAAGGCTTCCAATGCCCGATCCGGAAGGCGGCCAGATGCCCGGCGATGTCGTCCGGGTTGAACGCGGGGCCGGCGAAGGCACCGATGGCCTCTGCCGTCGTGGCGGCCTTGCCCTCCACCCCCATCGCAGCGTCATGGAGATCCCGCCGGAACACCGCCATGGCGATCTTGAGCGCTTCGGGCCGCATCGCTGTCTGCCCCCATCGCACCATCTGGGCGTACAGCCAGGCAGCCTGTGCAGGGTCGGGCCGCCCCGCCCCTTCGCGGCCGACGAGAAGGTAACGGCTGCTCTCGCGCCGCGTGCCGTCAGGGGAGATTTTCAGCCGGCCATCCAGCGTACGCAGGATCACCTCCGCATCGACGCCGATCCGTTCCGGCTGCGCCAGAATGGCGGCGGCCTCGGCGCGATTTTCCGGTTGTTCGATGAAGGCGGCAGCGCGGGCATTTGCCCGGATCAATGCCGCCACCACGTCGGGATTCTTTTCTGCCCAGATCTGGCGGATCGCGAGCACCTTCTCGGCGGCGCGGACCAGGATATCCGAGACGAAATGCAGGATGTGACCGACGCCGAGATCGACCGCGATCGAATTCCAGGGCGCGCCGACGCAGAACGCGTCGACCTGGCCATTGGCGAGGCTGTCCACCATGTAGGGCGGCGGCAACACCACGAGGCGCACGTCCTCATCGGGATCGACGCCGCCGGCCGCCATCCAGAACCGAAGCTGGTAATTGTGGGTCGAGAACGGGAACGTCATGCCGAAGGTCAGCGGCTCGGCGCCGCTCTTGCGCCGCGACGCCACGACGCGCGCCAGCGCCAGCGCCGTCGCCATCGGATCGGCAGCATCGCCCTCGAGCTCGCCCTTGATCGCAGCATGCAGCGCCGGCGAGACCGTGATCGCATTGCCGTTGAGGCCGAGATTGAACGGCGCCACGATCGGCACCTTGACGTGGCCGAGACCGAGGCTCGAGGCGATCGCGACAGGCGCCAAAAGAT
The DNA here is from genome assembly GCA_029946075.1 of bacterium. Classification (GTDB taxonomy): domain Bacteria; phylum Pseudomonadota; class Alphaproteobacteria; order Rhizobiales; family Xanthobacteraceae; genus Bradyrhizobium. Next base: position 12,056 of record JAQSDT010000726.1, read on the forward strand.
GTGCGGCATCGAAGCGGCCGATATTGAGCTTGTCGCGGACGTTGGACCACGACACTTCCCGCACCAGCGTGACGTCGAGCCCTTCGGCGGCGGCAAAACCCTTGTCGACGGCGATGATCAGGGCGGAGGCATCGACCAGCGGGATGAAGCCGATTTGCAGGGGTGTCGTCATTTCAGCAGCTCCGACGCGGTCAGGATCGACTGCGCGATCTCGCCGATCTTCTTCTTTTCGCGCATCGCGGTAGAGCGCATCAGCACATAGGCCTCGTCTTCGGTGAGGCCCTTCAGTTTCATCAGGATGCCCTTGGCGCGGTCGATGACCTTGCGCTCCTCCAGCGCGGATTTGGTGCGGTCGAGCTCGTCCTGCAGTTTCGAAAAGGCGTTGAAGCGCGAGATACAGAGATCGAGGATCGGCTTGATCCGCTCCTTCTTCAGGCCATCGACGATGTAGGCGGAAACGCCGGCATCGACCGAGGCCTGGATCGAGGCCGCATCGCTCTGGTCGACGAACATGGCGATCGGGCGCCGGACAGCACGGCTGACCTGAAACATCTGCTCCAGCACGTCGCGGCTGGGGTTTTCCAGATCGATCAGGATGACGTCGGGATCGAGCGCGTAGATGCGCGCCAAAAGGCTTTGCATTTCGCTGATATGGACGACGCCCGTAAAGCCCGCCTCCCGCAGCCCCTCCTCGAGGATGGCAGCACGGATCGGGCTTTCGTCAACAATGACGATTTTCGGTGACGACTCAGCGCTCATCGATCAACTCATAGCCCGGCGGGGCCATCCATAGCACGGAAGAGCCCCCTGCAAAGCCTTGTAATTGTGGGCAATTGGGACTAGCTCCAGCGGATCAATCAGGCAGTAGAGATATGCAACAGGCCGCCGCGCCCAAAGTCAGCTTTGTTTCGCTCGGGTGCCCCAAGGCGTTGGTGGATTCCGAGCGGATCATCACGCGCCTGCGCGCCGAGGGCTATGAGCTGGCGCGCAAGCATGACGGCGCCGATATCGTCATCGTCAACACCTGCGGCTTCCTCGACAGCGCCAAGCAGGAATCGCTCGGCGCCATCGGCGAGGCGATGGCCGAGAACGGCAAGGTCATCGTCACCGGCTGTATGGGCGCCGAACCCGAGCAGATCGAGGCGGCCTATCCCGGCGTGCTGTCGATCACCGGTCCGCAGCAATATGAGAGCGTGCTGGAAGCCGTGCACCGGGCGCTGCCGCCGGTCCACAATCCGCATCTCGATCTGGTGCCGCCCCAGGGCGTCAAGCTGACGCCGCGCCACTATGCCTATCTGAAGATTTCCGAAGGCTGCAACAACCGCTGCAGCTTCTGCATCATCCCGAAACTGCGCGGTGACCTGGTGTCGCGCCCGGCCAATGACGTGCTGCGCGAGGCGGAAAAACTCGTCGCGGCCGGCGTCAAGGAATTGCTGGTCATCTCGCAGGACACGTCGGCTTACGGCGTCGATATCAAATATGCCGAGAGCCCGTGGAAGGATCGCCAGGTCCGCGCCAAATTCTTCGACCTCGCCAAAGAGCTCGGCGATCTCGGCGCCTGGGTCCGCCTGCAATATGTCTACCCCTACCCGCATGTCGACGAAGTCATCGGCCTGATGACCGAGGGCAAGATTCTGCCCTATCTCGATATCCCGTTCCAGCATGCGAGCCCCGACGTGCTGAAGGCCATGAAGCGTCCGGCCGCGCAGGAGAAGACGCTCGGCCGCATCAAGAAATGGCGCGAGGAATGTCCTGACCTGACGCTGCGCTCCACCTTCATCGTCGGCTTCCCCGGCGAGACCGATTCCGATTTTGCCTATCTGCTCGACTGGCTCGAAGAGGCCGAAATCGATCGTCTCGGCTGCTTCAAATACGAACCGGTCGCGGGCGCCGCTTCGAACGCGATCGGCCAGGCCGTGCCTGACGAGATCAAGCAGGAGCGCTGGAACGCGCTGATGGCGCGGCAGCAGAAGATTTCGGCGCGCCGCCTCAAGCGCAAGGTCGGCACCCGCCAGCAGATCATCA